>JAUXDF010000427.1 GCA_030618505.1 Spongiibacteraceae bacterium
GGCGGGATACAAGGTCGTGATTGGCTCTCGCACCGTAGAGAAGGCTCAGACTGCCTGTGATGAGTTAAAAGCACTAATGCAAGAACGTGGTGTGGAAGCTGTGGAAGTGGCGGCAATGGATAATGTAGCAGCGGCACAAGCTGCTGATATCATTACCCTGACCGTGCCCTATGCGCACCATGCCTCGACACTGGAGAGCGTAAAAGCTGCCGTGCAGGGTAAAATTGTTGTTGATGTTACCGTTCCCTTACGTCCCCCCAAGGTGGGTACTGTTCAGTTGCCGGAGGCGGGTTCAGCTGCCCAGGAAGCGCAGGCCTTGCTCGGTGAGGGTGTGCGTGTAGTATCGGCATTTCAGAACGTCGCCGCCCACCATCTGCAGGAAGGTCAGGGTATCGCTTGTGATGTACTGGTATCCGGTCATAAAGATGTGCGTGGTGAGGTAATTAAGCTGGTTGAGGCCTGTGGTATGCGTGGTTTCTCTGCCGGCCCGCTGGCCAATGCCGCTGCAGCTGAGGCCTTGACCTCAATTCTGATTAATATCAATCGGACGCATAAGTGTCATGCCGGTATTCGTATTACCGGTATTGATGACTAGCGTGTGAGCTGAGGCACGGCGTAGCTTGATGAGATTCTCTTCGTACCAAGTTGCGCCTTGCTCTATATGAACTCTTTTTTGCCTATTTTTTCCCCGCACTACAAGGTTATTTCGTGACTACTCCCTTGCAACTGATTCCGCTGTCGGGTTTTCCTCTGGTTGAACCTGGTGATGACTTAACGACCCTGATCCTGAATTCTTTGACTGAAAATAAACTAACGCTGCAGGCTGGTGATCTGTTGGTGATAGCCCAGAAAATTATCTCCAAAGCTGAAAACCGCTATGCACGCTTAAGCGAAGTGACGCCTTCCGATAAAGCCAATGAGCTGGCTTTGCAGTGTGATAAAGACCCGCGTCTGGTTGAGCTGATCCTGAATGAATCAAACGAGGTGTTACGTATTCGCCCCGGGGTGGTTATTGTTGAGCACAGACTGGGTTATGTGCATGCCAATGCCGGTATTGATCGATCCAACATCCCTGCCTTAAATGATGAGAATGGCGATGATGAGCAGGTGCTGTTATTGCCGGTGGATGCCGATAAAAGTGCCCAGTGTTTGCGCGCCGAACTGCAGGCGAAGGGCAATAAAGATATCAAGATTATTATTAACGATAGCGCCGGGCGAGCATGGCGTAATGGCACCGTTGGTTTTACCATAGGCAGCGCGGGTTTTTTGCCCATCGTTGATATGGTCGGCAGTAACGATTTGTTTGATCGCCGCCTGGAAGTGACCGAAGTTGCCGTGGCTGATGAGTTGGCTGCTGCTGCCTCTTTTTTAATGGGGCAGGCTGATGAGGGGGTGCCCGTGGTGTTGGTGCGAGGAGCAAATTTGCAGCCCTCAGAGGAAGGTTCATCCTCAATGATACGTGATAAAAATATCGATTTATTTCGTTAGCTGGTCGTAGATAAAAGATGAATGAAAACAGGCTAAAAGATAAAAAACTGCAGGGCAAAAAAATTATGGCTCTCAGCGGTGGCGTGGGTGGCGCCAAACTTGCCTTGGGCTTGTCTAAGGTTTTACCCGCCGAGCAATTAACGATTGTGGCCAATACCGCCGATGATTTCGAGCACCTCGGTGTGCATATCTCACCAGACCTTGATACCGTGATGTACACCTTGGCAGGCCTTAACAATACCGAATTAGGCTGGGGGTTGGCAGGAGAAAGCTGGGCCTTTATGGCGGCCCTTGAGCGCCTCGGGGGAGAAACCTGGTTTCGCCTTGGTGACCAGGATATGGCGACCCATATTCAGCGCAGCAAGCTGTTAAAAGAGGGGTGTTCTCTGTCCGCTGTGACAGCCGAACTTTGTAAAGGCTTGGGCATTGAGCATTCGATTATCCCCATGAGTGATGATCCGGTCAGAACCTTTGTGAAAACCGCTGAAGGAGAGTTAGCCTTCCAGCATTATTTTGTTCGAGAGCAGTGTCGACCCGAGGTCAGTGGTTTTCGTTTTGAGGGCATCGAGCAGGCGCAGCCTTCGCCGCAGTTCCTGTCCTTGCTGAAGGATCCAGAGCTGGCCGCGGTGGTTATTTGTCCCTCCAATCCCTTTGTCAGCGTTGAACCGATTCTTGCTCTTGCAGGGGTCAAAGAGTTGCTTGAGGCGCGGGCTGTACCGGTTGTTGCCGTCAGTCCTATCGTCAAAGGTCTGGCGATTAAGGGGCCAGCGGCGAAGATGATGGCAGAGTTGGCGCTACCTAGCACGGCCTTGGCGGTGGCACAATATTATAATAAAACCCTTGATGGTTTTGTGATTGATAGTCAGGATGCGCAAATGGCGCAACAGATTGCCGAACTGGGAGTCAAAGTAGAGGTTGTGAATACGGTGATGAAAACACTGCAGGATAGAGTAGAGCTGGCCGATGCGGTGCTTGATTTTGTTGCCACGCTTACCCATATACCTAATAACGTGCTTGGCGAAGGGTAACGATAATGATCTGGGCTGTACTTCCACTCAAAGACTTTATGAATGCCAAGCAGCGCCTGTCCGGTGTGCTGGCTCCCCATGAGCGCCGTGGGCTCTTTCAATGTATGGTCGAGGATGTGCTAGAAGCGCTTAGCCAGTGCGCTATGATCGAGCGGGTATTGATTGTCTCCGATGATCCGGCCGCCGAGATGCTCGCAGTGCGTTACAAGGCCATTACCTTGGCCGAGGATGAAAATTCCGGCTTGAATGCGGCGGTTTCTCAGGCAGCAAATTACGTGATGGCCAAGGGTGGTGATACCATGCTGGTGATACATGGCGACCTGCCGTTGGCGAACAGTGCTGAATTAACAGTCCTGTGTGAGCAGCATCAAGGTCCGGGAATAAGCATTGCGCCGGATACCAAAAACGAGGGTAGCAACGTCATGTTATGTTCGCCTCCCGATGTGATTGATTTTCATTATGGAGTGGGTAGTTGTCAGCTCCATAGTCAGGCGGCAAAACAGCGGCCGTGTTTACCTCGACATCCAGCCTGCATGGCGGACAGGAAACCACCCTGACCTCCATGATGCTGCCACTATTACACCACGGCATGCTGATACTC
>JAUXDF010000390.1 GCA_030618505.1 Spongiibacteraceae bacterium
TTAGCACTATTCGTGAAGCTGACAGTATTATTTTTGCCAAAAGTGGTCAGGTAGTTGTGATTGGTGGTTTGATGCAGAATATTAGCAAGGATGTTGATGCCGGTACGCCTTTTTTGAAGGATTTACCCTTAATAGGCCCGGCGTTTAAACAGAAACGTCAGGTCAGCGTAAAGAGCGAGTTAGTGATTTTACTTAAACCTGTGGTGATGGGTTCTGAGGAATGGAATACCGAATTGCAGAAAAGTTCAGACAGGTTTAATGATTTAAGGAAGCGCATGGATCGGGAGTACGCCGAACAGACTCAAGAAAACAATTCGCACGATAATCAACAGAACAACACGCAGTAACAACTTATGTATGAAGAGTACTTTGGCTTTAGCCAGCTGCCATTCAGTTTAACGCCTAATACACAGTTCTATCTGAATGCGCGTGTACATCAGGAGGCACTTAACCTGCTGAATGTTACCTTACCCAATGCCGAAGGCTTTATAAAACTTGTCGGTGAAGTCGGTACGGGTAAAACAATGCTGTGTCGAAAATTGCTTGCCTCCCTGGATGAGGCGGAGGAGTTTGTCAGCGCCTATATTCCTAATCCCTACCTTAGCCCGGAAGAGTTACGTTTTGTGATTGCCGATGAACTGGCAGTTGACTACGAGTCGGCCATTGGGCAGCACCAGTTGACTAAGGCCTTGACCGAAAAGCTGGTCTCCCTGGCAGCGGAAAACAAAAAGGTGGTACTAGTCGTTGATGAGGCTCAGGCAATGCCCCATGAAACATTGGAAGCTTTAAGGCTGATGACCAATATCGAAACGGAAACGACCAAGTTACTGCAAGTTGTTCTTTTTGGTCAGCCTGAGCTGGATGAAATGCTGGCTCAGGATAATTTACGCCAATTGCGTCAACGTATTACATTTTCCTATCGTATTGAGGCTCTGGATCAGCAGGAGAGCGCTAGTTATCTGCAGCATCGCTTAAGAACGGCCGGTTTTAATGGCACGCAATTGTTTGATAATGCCGCTCTCAAATTGTTATACCGAGCAAGCTGCGGTGTGCCAAGGCTAATCAATATACTGGCTCACAAGTCGCTGATGTCTGCTTATGGCAAAGGTGACAGATTGGTGGGGTATACCCATGTTAAAGCCGCAGTGAACGATACCGAGGGTGTATCAATACCATCGTGGTTATCAAATTTGTTTAATGTTAGTGCTTGCCTATTTGTTTCGTGCAGTGTGCAGGCGCTTATCCAGGTTCCAGGAGCGTTGGCATGAGTCTGGTTAATGATATGTTAAATGACCTTGAGCAGCGACAGCGCTCAAGTGATGCTAAACCCCAACTTGAAGTTGTGCCTGTCGGTCGTAGTGTTGTCACACAGAAAAAAAGCTGGATGTTGTCACTGCTAGTGATGGGGCTTGTGGTAATGCTGACTGTGCTCAGTTATCAATATTGGCCGCATAGCAAAAAAACTCTTATTAGTAAGGAAGTAAATACTAGTGTTGTTGATACTCAAGTGGCTTTGCCAACGCCGGTGGCTGTGAAGCAAGAGATAAATGATCTGCTAATAGAAAGTTATAAAAATGAAGGGGGTTTCCAGCTTGTTTTTATCGCCGATAAGCTTGACTATCAAATTAGCCCAATCGATAAAACCCACTTAAAGATAATTATCGAAGATGTTAGCTGGTCTCCCAGCAGATTATCATTACCCGATTGGTTGTCTGAAATACATAGCGTACAAAACAATGATGGTGTTGAAATTACTATAAAATCCAGCCAGCCATTTTCATACCAGGCACAACTTGAGGTAATGGGTAATCAACAAAATCTGGCGGTGGTGATGAAAACAGTTACGGCCGCTCTCTCGCAAGGGCAGCAAGATAAAACAGTCAGTCGGACGATAAAACCAAATATCGAAAAACCGGCTGCTGTTGTTGCGGTAAAAAAACCGCGAGCTTTAACGTCCTCTCAACTAGATCGAAAGGCCAGTGCAGAGGCGCAGCAGCTTATACATCGTGGCAGCTATCAGCAGGCCGAACAGAAATTATGGCCTGTTGTTGATGGTTATTCTGGAGCAAAAGAAAGTCGTGTCACTTTGGTGACTTTGTTACTGGGGCAGCAACGCTATCAACTTGCCGAGCAGCAGCTTGATATTGGCCTGAAAAATTATCCACAGGAGCGGCGCCTGCTAAAGCTTGATGCACGACTATCAATGGCGCAGGGAAGGCTTGAAAATGCCCGCGATAGTCTGTTGAAACTACCGATTAATATTTCGGTGGATAGCGAGCATGTGGATTTGCTGGCGGTTATATATCAAGGTCTGGGTGATCATCAGCAAGCGCTAAAACTCTATCATCAGCTGGTTTTGTTTGATGCCGAGAAGTCCCAGTGGTGGGTTGGCCTTGGTGTATCGATGGAGGCCTCGGGACAGGTTTCCAATGCGCGGGCGGCCTATCTGCGAGCTAGTCGTTTACCCATCAAAAATGAGGCTTTGAAACAATACATTTCACAGCGCCTTGCAGCGATTTCTGCAGATACCAAAGGATAAAGGATTGAAAATAAATAAAGGGCGCCCGAAATTATGGCAATAAAGAAAATACGCCTTGGCGATTTGCTGGTTCAGGAAAATATTATTACTGAAGAGCAGTTGATGCAGGCGCTGGCTCAGCAGAAAAAAACCGGCCAACGATTGGGCCGTACACTGATAGATATGCAGCTGATAGAGGAAGATCAGCTCTTGAAGCTCCTGTCTCAACAGCTGGATGTGCCCTTTATTCAACTTAGAAACTATAATTTTGATACCCAGCTTACCCAACGTCTACCGGAAACCCTTGCCCGCCGGTTTCGGGCGATTGTGCTGGCAGAAGACGGTTCGGAGCTGCTGATTGGCATGGCCGATCCCCTTGATATGTTTGCCTATGATGAGATAGGCCGAATATTAAGCTGCCCCATTAAAAATGCGGTTGTCAGGGAGTCAGAACTGCTCGATACCCTTGATATAATTTATCGACGTACCGATGAAATTAATGTTTTGGCTGAAGAGCTCAGCGATGAGTTGACCGAAGAAGTTTATGATATCGGCACCATTGATACTGAAACAGCCGAAGATGCTCCTGTCGTAAAATTATTACAGACGATTTTTGAGGATGCGGTGCAGGTCAAAGCCTCCGATATTCATATAGAGCCCGATGAAACCCTGTTAAGAATTCGCCAGCGTGTTGATGGTGTATTGCAGGAACATGTTATGAATGAGAAACGTATCGCCAGTGCCCTGGTGTTGCGTTTAAAGTTGATGTCCAGTCTGAATATTTCGGAAAAACGCTTGCCCCAGGATGGTCGCTTTAATTTAAAAGTTAAAAATAGAAATATTGATGTGCGGATATCAACGTTGCCCACACAACATGGTGAGTCGGTGGTTATGCGTCTGCTGGATCAGACCGATGGTGCTATTGATATAACCCGAGTGGGAATGCCGCCGGAAATTCTTGGCCGTTTTCGCCAGCAAATCCATATGCCCCA
>JAUXDF010000188.1 GCA_030618505.1 Spongiibacteraceae bacterium
ACTCTATCGCAAGCCATTATGTCTGCCAATGCGCCGATGATTATTCAAAAGGCGATGGTTGATGGTTTGCCTGAAGAGGGCGTGTTGCCATCAGGTCAGGTTGCCGGTGTCATTGATGAGCTGCTGACGTGTGAAGAATTAATACAAAGTATCGTAAAAGAAGCGGAAGAAGTTCTGACTCGCTTCCAATTCAAATAAATTATAAAGCCAGGGATAAAGTTTATGTCTAAGCCATTTACCCTCGAAATCAATAACGGCATTGCCGAAATGATTTTCAACAAACCGCCCGTTAACGCTTTTGATAGTGCCGGCTGGTTTGCTATTGCTGATGAAATCAACGCACTGGGCCAAAATGATAAAGTGAATGTCATTATTATTGCCGCTGAAGGTCGTGGATTTTGTGCCGGTGTTGATATTAAAGAACTGGCCGCTGATAGTGGTGCTATCACCAAAGTAAATAAAGGCAACTACGATACCTTTAAAGCGATTCACCTGAATCCCAAGCCAGTCATTGTTGCTGTGCATGGTTTTGTTTTAGGTGGTGGAATTGGTATCAGTGGTGCGGCGGATGTCATTGTTGCCTCCGAGTGTGCCACCTTCGCGGTGCCTGAAGTTGATCGTGGTGCGATGGGCGGTGGTGCTCATTTGCAGCGTATGTTCCCGGTGCAAAAAGTCCGTTATATGTATTTTACCGGTGAGCCAATTGATGCGCAGGAAGCGTATCGTTTAGGTGCGGTTGAACGTGTTGTGCCTCGTGAGCAGTTGCTGGATGCCGCGCGTGAAATTGCTGTGAAAATTGCCGACAAATCTCCGATGATGATAGCGCTGGCGAAAGAGGCATTAACCGGTATTGAAGACGGTAACCTGGAAGACAAATATCGTTGGGAGCAGGGTTTCACCCATGAGGCGTATGCCTGTAAAGATTCCCAGGAAGCGCGTAATGCTTTTGTTGAAAAACGTGATGCGAGTTTTGATAAGAAATAGGGATTAAAAGCTCCCTCTCCCCTGGGGGAGAGGGTTGGGGTGAGGGGTGTGGCTTTGCTCATAAAATCTTTCCCCTCACCTCTGTCCTCTCCCTCTGGAGAGGAGGAAAAGATAAAAGAACAAGGTAACCAGTATGGACTTAGCCTATACCGAAGAACATAAAGCCTTCCGCGAAGAAGTTCGCAGCTGGCTTGCCGATAACGTACCCAGCGAGCCGCTGAAAACCTACGATACCGAAGAAGGATTTCAACAGCACCGCGAATGGGAAGCAAAACTCAACGAAGGTCGCTGGGGTATGGTTACCTGGCCGACTGAGCTCGGTGGTCGTGATGCCGACCTGCTGCAGTGGCTGATTTTTGAAGAAGAATACTTCAAAGCCAAAGCGCCAGCGCGTGTAAATCAAAACGGTATTTTTCTGCTGGGGCCAACCTTAATGGAGTACGGCACTGAAGAGCAGAAAGCCGAGATTCTACCAAAAATGGCTAACGGTACTGAAGTGTGGGCGCAGGGCTGGTCTGAGCCCAATGCGGGTTCTGATATGGCAGCGGTTCGCGCCAAGGCGGAATTATCAGAGTGTGGCGAGTTTTATGTCATCAACGGTCAAAAAACCTGGTCGACTCGGGCGGTATGGGCGGATCAATGTTTTGGTATGTTCCGTACTGACCCTGAATCAAAACGCCATCACGGCCTGACGTTTATTCTGGTACCACTGGATTTGGAAGGCATCACTGTTCGCCCGATTCCCCAGCTTGATGGTTTGCCCGGTTTTGCCGAAATCTTTTTCGACGATGTTAAAGTGCCCGTGAAGCGTCGTTTAGGTGGAGAAGGTGAAGGCTGGAAAGTGGCTATGGCAACCGCAGGTTTTGAGCGTGGATTAATGCTTCGCTCTCCTGCCCGTTTCCAGCAAACGGCAACTCGTCTGGTTGAGTTATACAAAGCCAATCAAGAACGCGCTGACCGTGATCCATCAGTACGTGATGCTGTTCTTAAATCCTATATGGATGCAGAATCCTATTGTCTGTCAACCTACCAGACCGCGTGTCGTTTGATTAAGGGTGGCAAGATTGGAGCAGAATCCTCGACCAATAAAATCTTCTGGTCCGAGCTTGACCGCCAAATGCATGCCACCGCGATGAGTATTTTAAGTGCTCGTGCCGAGCTTGAGCCACATGCACCGGATGCTCAAGGTGTTGGCGACTGGCTGGATGGCTGGTTGTTTGCGCAGTCCGGCCCTATTTATGCCGGAACCAATGAAATTCAACGCAACATCATTGCTGAGCGTATGCTTGGCATGCCACGCGCATAAGGGGTAACAACATGGATTTTACGTTTACAGAAGACCAGTTGTTATTTAAAGAAAGTGTGGCTGATTTTCTTCGCAATGAAATAACACCTGAAAAAATTCGCGAACTGTGGGATAGCGAAACCGGTCGTAGTGATGCGCTATGGACACAGTTGGCAGAGCTGGGCTTAACCGGCATGACCGTTCCCGAAGAGTTCGGTGGTTTGGGTATGAACGAGCTGGATTTTGTTTTGTTAGCGCAAGAGTGTGGTTACGTCGCTTTGCCCGAGCCTTTGGTGCATAACGTATTGGTTGCTGTGCCTACTTTGATTGCCTGCAATAATGATAAATTAAAAAAACAGTGGTTGCCAAAAATCGCTGATGGCTCAGCCAAGGTATCGGTGGGATTGGAAGAAAACTTTTTAGTTGAAGATGCGCATGTAGCCGACTTGTTGATTTTGCAAAGTGGTGATGAGCTGCATGCTATCAGCAAAGATGCTGTTAGCCTTCGCTACAACCAATCAATCGATTTGTCGCGCAAACTCTATGCGGTAGAATGGACGCCCAGTGCAGCAACTTGCATAGCCTCTGGCGACGAAGGAAAAGCACAGATTGAAGCGATCATGAATCGCGGAGCGCTGGCTTGTGCTGCCCAAGCTCTTGGTCTGGCTCAGCGTATGATCGAGATGTCCGTGCAGTACACCAGCGAGCGTCATCAGTTTGGCAAACCTATTGGATCTTTTCAGGCGGTCAAACACCATATGTCAAACATTGCGGTTCGTTTGGAATATGCCAAAGCGCCGGTGCATCGTGCGGCCTATGCGATTGCTAATGGTCAAAGCACGGCATCCCTAAACGTATCCCATGCCAAGCTGGTCAGCACAGAAGCCGCTGATTTGGCCGCCAAGAATTGTATGCAAGTGCACGGCGCTATGGGTTATACCTGGGAAGTGGATCTGCATATCTTTATGAAAAAAGCCTGGGCCTTTAACAGCACCTGGGGTGATGTGGCGTTTCATAAGATGCGAGTGGCCGATTATATATTTGCAGATGATGCGCCTTTGGGTGCGGGTAATACTTTTTTAGCGTGAGCTAAACTAAACATCCCCTCTCCCTTTGGGAGAGGGCTAGGGTGAGGGCCCGGCGCAGCCGCAAAAGAAATCCCTCACCCCAACCCTCTCCCGCAAGCGGGAGAGGGAGCTAACAAACAGGAGAATCAAAATGGCAGAAGCCTATATAGTAGACGCAGTACGCTCACCCACCGGACGCCGTAAAGGCGGTCTGTCCAAAGTACACGGCGCAGATCTCGGTGCACACGTACTCAAAGCTATCGTTGAGCGTAACAATATCCCTGACAACGAATATGACGATGTTATCTTCGGTTGTGTTGATACCATTGGCCCCCTGGCTGGCGATATTGCCCGCAGCTGTTGGTTGGCAGCGGGTCTCAGCGAAGAAGTACCCGGCACTACCATTGATCGCCAATGTGGCTCTGCGCAACAAGCGGTACACTTTGCAGCTCAAGCGGTAATGTCCGGTACTATGGATGTGATCATCGCTGGTGGTGTGCAAACCATGACGCAGATCCCCATTTCCTCTGCCATGACCGCTGCCGAACCTTTAGGTTTTACCGATCCGTTTTCCGGTTCAAAAGGTTGGGTTGCTCGCTACGGTACTAATCCACCAACACAGTTTAACTCTGCGCAGATGATCGCCGACAAGTGGGACATTAGTCGTAAAGAGTTGGAAGAGTTTTCACTGGAATCCCATCGTCGTGCGATACAGGCAATTGAAGAAGGACGCTTCAAAAAAGAAATCGTGCCTTTGGAAGGTGTTGAAAATGACGAGACCCCTCGTCAGACGACACTGGAAAAGATGGCCGAGCTGGATGGTTTGTTTGGTTGTGACAAAGTCACCGCCGGTGTTTCCAGTCAGACCTGCGATGCATCATCCGCGATGTTGATTGTTTCAGAAGCGGCACTGAAAAAATACGACCTAAAACCCCGTGCTCGTATTCATCATATGAGTGTCCGTGGTGCCGATCCGATCTGGATGTTAACCGCACCGATTCCTGCTACCGAGTATGCTTTGAAAAAAGCCGGCATGACTCTGGATGATATCGATCTGGTGGAAATCAACGAAGCCTTTGCATCGGTAGCGATGGCCTGGTTAAAAGAGACCGGTTACCCCCACGAAAAAACCAATGTTAACGGTGGTGCTATTGCTTTGGGTCACCCGCTGGGTTCAACGGGAACCAAGTTGATGACAACCTTGTTGCACGAACTTGAACGCACCGGTGGTCGTTATGGTCTGCAGGTAATGTGCGAAGGTGGTGGCCAGGCCAACGTAACTATTATTGAACGATTGTAGTTCTATATCCCCTCTCCTTTATGCCCGTTTTTTGGGTGCTCTGGGAGAGGGCTAGGGTGAGGGGCTGGCTTGATCGGTATCTTCCACTAACAAAAAATTCAAGAGGATAAAAACATGGGAATATTAGACAAGCGAGTTGCTATTATCACCGGAGCCGGTGGTGGCCTGGGCGCAGCCCACGCACGCGTACTGGCCTCTGAAGGCTGCGCTGTTATCGTTAACGATATCAATCAGGAAGCGGCTCAAGTCGTCGTTGATGAAATCACTGCTGCAGGCGGCAAAGCAGCCGTTAATACCTCTGATATTACCAACTACGAAGATAGCGGCAGCGCCGTCAAGCAAGCCATCGATACTTTTGGTGGCCTGCATATCGTTGTAAACAACGCCGGTATCAACCGCGATCGTATGTTTGCCTCCATGACCGAAGCCGAGTGGGATGCCATTATGGCCGTTCACCTCAAAGGTCATTTCTGCATTACCTCAAACGCCGTACATTACTGGCGTGATCAGTCCAAAGCTGGCGAAACCGTTGAAGCGCGTATTATTAACACCACCTCCGGTGCCGGTCTGCAAGGCTCTATAGGTCAATCCAACTATGCCGCTGCTAAAGCGGGCATTTGCGCACTGACTTTGAATCAAGGCGCAGAGCTTGGTCGTTACGGCGTTACCGCTAATGCCATTGCCCCGGCTGCACGTACCGGTATGACCATGGGCGTTGAAGCGATGGCTCAGCGTATGGCCAAGCCTGAAGATGACAGCTTTGATTTCTGGGCGCCAGAGAACGTATCCAGTTTAGTTGCCTGGTTGGCATCGACAGAATCAGCCCATGTAACGGGTCGAGTATTTGAGTCCGAAGGTGGCAAAATCTCCATCGCCGATGGCTGGCGCAGCACCGAAGGTGTTGATAAGGGCGCTCGCTGGCAACCTGCTGAAGTGGGTGATGCGATGAAGCAGTTGCTCGAAAAAGAAGTGCCTTCACAGAAAGTATACGGCACTTAAGCTCCACTGAGTTTTGCATGAGGGGTGTCATCGTTTTTATGCACCCCTGATATCCAGCGAATAAATATTGGCCTGCTTTTCTGAGGCTTATACAAAACCAATTTGAGGGAGTTCTACATGGAATTCGCTTTCACCGAAGAGCAGCAGATGATCCGCGATACTGCGGAGAGTTTTCTGGCGGATGTTTCAAACTCCGAGGCAATTCGAGCCGCGATGGCCACCGAGCAAGGTTACGATGCCGAGATATGGCAGCGTATCTGCAGTGAGCTTTACTTGCAGGCCATTACCATCCCGGAAGAGTACGGCGGCATGGGTTTGGGCTATGTGGAGTTAGTGGCCGTATTGGAGCAAATGGGACGCTATTTGTTGTGCTCTCCTTATTTCTCTACTGTTTGCCTGGCGACCAATGCTTTGTTGGTGGCGGGCAATGAGGAGCAGAAGGCAGAATATTTGCCGAAGATTCTTGAAGGTTTAACCGCCACCTTGGCTTATACCGGCACTGGTGGTCGTTGGGATAGCGAAGCGGTAGAGGCGACCTTCAAAAAAGAAGGTGATAGTTATCTCTTAAACGGCACTTTGCGCTACGTACCCGATGGGCATAGCGCGGAGCTATTGATCGTTGCCGCACGCAGTGAAGGCTCACGGGGGGAGGAGGGCATTAGCTTGTTCTTGCTGCCCGCCGATACCGCTGGTGTGTTGCGCACTTGGTTGCCCACCATGGATCAGACCAAAAAGCAGGCCGAGATTGTGCTCGATAAGGTCTCACTTCCTGTCGCCAGTTTAATGGGCGATGAGGGTTTAGCCTGGCCGCAGCTGGAGAAAATAATTAATCTGGCCACGGTTGCCGTTGCAGCTGAACAGATGGGTGGCTCACAGCAGATTCTTGACCTGACGGTTGAATATACCAAAGAGCGTTATCAGTTTAATCGCCCGA
>JAUXDF010000116.1 GCA_030618505.1 Spongiibacteraceae bacterium
GCTTTAAATCGCAAGCCTTACTCAATGAGGAAAGCCTGCTGTCATGCATGGCTTACGTCGATCTAAATCCGATACGCGCCAAGATGGCCAACACACCGGAAGACTCTGACCATCTTTTAGAGGTGCCTGTCCTATATTCCGTTGAATATTTTAATTCTTTGTAAATCAATATGTTATGTTTTATTCGGTTCTTTGGTGATAGCCGTGGAAAATTTCTTATCTACTGTTTTTATAGAGATATTTAATCGATTCAAAAAATACCCTTTATCCAGCCAACTCACAGAAACAATCCTACCTTATTGATTTATAACGAAATACTTCTTAACTAAGTGCCATTCGGCTTTGACCCCTTTAATCGAAATGATATTGTTTGGCACCAGCAATTAACTACCATAATACTTTTAAGTTCAATGCCCTACAGCGCAAATCTGCGCTAAAACAAACTCCACTTAACACTCGGCATTTACAGTCAAACCACAAACCCTGTGGAATGTCGGTTGATGAGCCCACAAAGTACAACCACCGTCATAACGAAATATATTTCGAAATATACTGAACTAAGTCTGTAACGCATCGTCTTAGTATGTAGAAGCAAACAAAAACACTTAAACCCTTAGAGGTAACACAATGAAATTCACTACTCAAAAACTATCAGTAATATTGCTCTCAAGCGCCATTCTCACTGCCTGCGGGGGAGGCGGAAGCGGAAGTTCTGAGAAAGCTCCGGCACCTACCCCGCCAGTAGCGGAACACCTGCCCGAGCCTGAGGATCAACCAATGGTGCCTCCTGTGGTAGAAATACCTCCAGTAGTAGAGGAGCCGGAAAGATTTAGTTTGAACAGTTTCACATCTAACGAACCGGGCGTTATTAAATACAACTTTAATATTGAAGGCGCTGACAATAAGGGCGGGATTTATTCTGGGTTCGTTGTAAATATAAACTCAAATGCTTTTGTGCATGAGGGGGTAATGGCTATCCGTAATGAAGGCATGATAACAAATACATATCAAACTTCTGGCGTAACACACACCTATACTGAAATGCGCATATATGATGCTTATAACGGAACGCCGCTAACAGGGTACTACCTGGTTGAACCTGATGCTTGGTGTTATATCACCGTGGCTCACGCTATGCCCGCCACAGTTCAGCATGGAGATATGATCGTAGGTAATACAGTTGAATGTGAATACGGCGTTAGACTTGTCAGATCTATGCAGGTCGAAGTCAACGAGCCGGGAATTGCTGAGATTCAAATAAGCTCGATTACTTATGACCTGCGGTTATCTGGCTCGCCTATGGTAGGAAACTCAACAACGACATACTACATAAAACCCGACGGTGACATCTTGAGAGCTGTTGGTGATTACAAAAATATTCAAACAGGGTTCCACGACGAATGGCACAGTGTCGACTAATTAGCGCCTAACCAGAAACCGGAAGTTTTCGAAAACTAAGTCCGCTCCTGGCCAACGCAAATCTAGCTCCTAGGCCTTTTCAAGGCCTTTAAGTCGCAAGATTTGCATTGGCCAGGATCTCTTTGTCTAATTTCTGGATGGGCACTAACTATCACCCTGAGCAAGCAGCGCTGGATACACCAGCCGCAGAAACACCCGCAACTGGCGCAAAAGCGCAGGATCTGCAGCATCATTAAAAAGTAATTTAACCCGCTTGCGGCCCATTCTACTTTCCAGCCCGCCCACCGGCTCACACAGCCGAAAGTGTAATAACAATACCCAGCTGCTCAGCACACTATTCGGCAATAGTTCAGCTTCAAAAATGCCATCATTACAGATCAACAGCCAGCGCTCGCCATCCCACTGAATCGCGTGAATGGCTTTTTTTGACAAAGAAAAATAATGTTTATACAGAGAAAGGGAAAATCCACACGGGACCGCCAGCACAAGCACCGCCTTAATCGGCCAGACGATAGCAGCAAGCAGCACAACAACGACCGTGCTCAAATAGATAGAGACTAAAAAAACCAGTAAACGCCTCGAAGGGTAAAAATCAACTTTTAGGCTGTTGAACATGCTCGAGTATCAACTCCACAATTCTGGCAATATCCTTATCTTCAGGTTTTTTGCGTTTTAAAAACCAGCCAAACATATCCTGATCTTCGCATTCCAGCATACGGACATAACGCTGCTGATCCTCTTCATCCAAAGAACGTAAACAATTTTCTACAAAAGGCATTAACACCAGATCTAGCTCCAGCATGCCACGACGGCTGTGCCAATAGATACGCTGATACTCTACATCATCAAGCATTCGAAAAAATCCTATTGTTCATTCCACACAATAACGGGGTAGTTATTATAGTGGAAACGGGACAAGGAGTCTGTCGGATTATCCTCGAAATCTCAGTTGGATTATGCTGACAAATAGCCACCAAAGCTCTAAGATACACAACCAACTTAATCACTCAGGTATTAGCAAAACAATGACAACTGCATGGTCTACCTTTCTCGAACAGCAGAACGCCACACGTAACGATGCCGGCGAATGGCTTTTTGATAACAGTGATGAACTAAGGCCGGAACTAACGCCAGAACTATCATCTGAACAAAATTTCATCTGCTACCTGCAAAGCCAGACCTTGTTGGCCTGCGAAGGGCCCGACAGCGCTAAATTCCTGCAAGGCCAGCTCACCTGTGATACTCGGGAATTACAAGTGCCACACACCGCCCTTGGCGCCCATTGCACGCCCAAAGGGCGGATGGTCAGTAGCTTTCGAATTGCAGGTCTGGATAACGAAACATTTTTTATGCGCATGGATCGCTCCATTATTGAACAAACCAGACAGTCTCTGGGTAAATATATCGTTTTTTCCAAAGCAGAACTGTATGACCGCTCCGAGCAATGGCTGGCACTGGGACTCGCCGGTAAGAACTGTAAAAAGGCACTAAGTGCAATATTTGATACCCTGCCCACAGAGCAACACGCCTCGGTTCAACAAGAGGGCAAATGCCTGCTAATTCAAGTCGATAATGAAGGGCAGCGCTATGAGCTATGGTGCAAAACAGAAGAAGCAAGCAAGCTATGGCGCGAATTAAGCCAAACACTGCCCCCCGTCGCAGAAAAAGCCTGGCAACTACAAAACATTCAACAAGGCCTGGGTTTTGTCGAGAGCGAAACTCTGGAAATGTTTATCCCTCAGATGCTGAACTACCAAACAGTCGGCGCTATCAGCTTCAAAAAAGGTTGTTATACCGGTCAGGAAATCGTTGCCCGAATGCAATACCTGGGCAAATTGAAACGCCATATGTACCGACTTCACTGCCACAGTGACACCCTTCCCCTTGCCGGCACTGCCTTGTTTTCCGCAGAAGGAGAACAAGTCATTGGCAATATCGTACACAGTGCTGCCCTTACTCCAAATGAATACCAAATGCTGGCGGTAGTGAGCGAACAAGCCATTGCAAAAAATCAACTCCGACTAGGCTCACAAACTGGCGTCAATCTTGATGTACTTTCCCTGCCATATGCTATAACTAAAGAGGAAAATAATTTGTAGCTATACTGCTCGGATTTGAACGTAATCTGAGCAGCTACAAAAACGCTAGCGCCCCGGACTTATAAATCAGCTGAGGCCTGACAGCCAACTACAGAGCAGACCTCAGGATAAAATATGAGCAATATCGTTGATCAAATTCGATCTGAATTAATTAACGCGATCAAGACCGATCAACTCACCCTGCCAACATTGCCCGAAGTCGCCCTTCAGGTCAGGGAGGTTGCCAATGATCCTGACTCCTCAGTCGCCGATCTCGCCAAGGTGCTAGGCAACGATGCCGCTCTGTCAGCACGGGTTATCAAGGTGGCCAACAGCCCTCTGCTCAGAGGCAACCAGCCGATTGAAGATGTTAAAATGGCGGTTGGCCGATTGGGCCTTAACTATACAGCCAACCTGGCAACCGGCCTGGCGATGGAACAGATGTTTCAGGCCACCACTGATATTGTCGACACCAGAATGAGAGAAGTCTGGGCAAAAAGCACTGAAGTTGCTGGTATTTGTCACATACTGTGCAAGCACTACACTAAACTCGGTGCCGACCAGGCTACTCTCGCTGGGCTTGTCCACAAAATCGGCGTACTGCCCATTCTAAAATTTGCCGAAGAGAAACATACCGAACTGCTGGAAAACAGCGCCACCCTGGATTTGGTCATTAATGAACTACACCCGCTGATCGGTAGCCTGATTCTAAAAACCTGGGAATTTCCCGACCACCTGATTATTGTCCCCAAAGAACACATTAACTTTCAACGCAAGGTCGATAAAGTCGACTTTGCGGACTTGGTTATGGTCTCCAGCCTACAAAGTTATATCGGCACCGATCACCCCTACACGCAGATGGACTGGACCACCATTTCGGCCTTCGATAGAGTTGGACTCTCGCCAGAAATTGATACCCACGAAGCCGAAGACCTCAGTGCCGAAATGGAAGCGGCAATGGCTTTGTTGGCCTAATCCCAGTAACCCTTCTCAGTCTATCGTCGGCAAAGTCCAGTCAATGGCATCACTACCACGGGCAAGCAGATAATTGTTTGTCTTGGAAAAATGCTGACAGCCCAAAAAACCCCGATAGGCTGACAGCGGTGATGGATGAGGCGCACTCAGCACACAGTGGCGGTTTCGATCAATAAACTGCCCTTTTTTTTGTGCATAAGCACCCCACAGCAAAAATACCAAACCTTCTTTTTTTTCATTGAGCTCTTGTATCACCGCATCGGTAAAACGCTCCCAACCCTTGCCCTGATGGATCCCGGCACTGCCTCGCTCCACCGTCAGCACACTATTAAGCAACAACACTCCTTGCTGCGCCCAGTGTGTCAGACAGCCGTGCTCACTGACCGGAATACCCAAGTCCGCCTGCAACTCCTTAAAGATATTAACCAAAGAAGGTGGAGAGGCTACTCCAGCTTGCACGGAAAAACATAAACCATGGGCCTGACCTGGACCGTGATAGGGGTCTTGCCCAAGAATAACCACCTTGACCTGATCAAAGGGGGTCTGGTTAAGGGCATTAAAATAGTTTTCTCCCTCAGGGTAGATAATCTTGCCCGCTTTTTTTCGCAGTAATAAAAACTCCCGCAATTGTTCCATGTAGGGCTCACGAAACTGCGACTCCAGATGCTCACGCCATAACGGCTCCAACTTAATCTCGCTATTCATTTCATCATATCTCTTATAATTACCAGTCAGCGTGCCCGCGCTATTAACAGCAAGGCTATTGTGCCAGCTACTGAAATGCAAATCGCTTTGCGCTCCACTCCCTTTACGATATAGTGCGCGACTTTTCAATCGGTTAATAACAAAATGTACAAACCTCCCCAATCAACAAACCTCCGCTTAAGGGATGGCACTCGACAGCACCTGCTTTGCTGGTCAAACAACAAAGCCCCACAGAAGCAGACACCCTGTCTGCTACTGCATGGTTTTACCAACGATGCGCATATCTGGACAGGCCTGGCGCAACAGCTACAAAACCAGCACAAAGTGTATGCGATGGATTTTCGCGGCCACGGTGATTCAGACTGGGATCCTCAAGCCCGCTATTCTCACCAGACTCTGCGAGATGACATAGCGAATGTCGTTCAGCAATTGGGGCTCAAGCGCTTTCATATCGTTGGTCACTCGCTGGGAGCAAGAGTAGCCGCACTCTACATTCAGCAATACCAGCCAGAGCTGGCAAGCTTCACCCTCGTGGATACCGGCCCCGAAGTAGGCGCTGCGGGTGTCCGTAAAGTGCGCCAGGATGCCGAGGCGATGCCAACGCTTTTTAACTCCATTGATCACTACAGCGAATATCTGGGAAATATTTATATGATGGCCAATCAAAAAAACATCCGGCAACTGCTAGCAAAAAATGGCCTCAAAAAACGGCCTGAAGGGGGTTTTGCTCCCAAAACAGATCCTGCTTTTACAGCATCCTTATGGAAACCCCAATCTCAAAACAATGATGCCAGCGACCTCAACACACCGCTAAACGAACAACTCTGGCAGGCTTTGGCAACCATCACGGCACCTACACTGATATTAAAGGGACAAATTTCCGCTATTCTTTCCCGCCGCGCTGCCAACAAAATGGTTAATCAGATAATGCCCAATGCACAGCTGGACATTATCCGCAGAGCAGGCCATGCAGTGATGGTGGATAATCCTTCAGAGTTTGAAAAACGTACTCTGGATTTTATTGAGCAATGTGAAACTGAAAAAAGTGACACAGAATAAGACGAGTAAAACCCTTCATTTTGACGCTTGGGTCATATTAAGAAACGCCTGCAAACGATTTTCCACCAGTGCATTAAAACTTCCTTTAGAAAACTTACCCGAAGCTCCTCGTTGCCCCGCGCGCTTATCACTCAGCAGCTCAATCGCCTGATCCACATTAGAGACAGCATAAATAGAGAACTTGCCCTCCTCCATCGCCTGCAGCACTTCAGATTTTAATACCAGATTTTGCACATTGGACTGAGGAATAATCACTCCCTGCTCCGCATTTAAACCACGCGCCCGACACAACCTGAAAAAGCCTTCGACCTTTTCATTTACGCCACCAATCGCCTGCACATCGCCGTTTTGATTAATCGAGCCGGTTACAGCAAAACGCTGAGCCAAAGGCAGCTGTGCAATAGCGGATAACAAACAGCAAAGCTCGGCAAGTGATGCACTGTCGCCATCCACATAACCATAGGATTGCTCAAGAGCAATGCTGGCCGATAGCGTCAGTGGGAAGTTAGTCGCATATTTATTTCCCAGATAACCGGTAAGAATCATCACCCCTTTTGAGTGAATTGCCTGCCCTAATTCAGCTTCCCTTTCGATATCAACAACACCGTTACTACCAGGATAAGCGCTGGCACTGATACGTGCCGCCGCGCCAAAACGCGCCTCACCAAGGTCCCAAACGGTCAGGCCATTAACTTCACCTACCCTTTCCCCGTCAGTGTGAATCACTATAGTGCCATCAAGCGTTTCATCTAACATCTGCTGTTTTATACGAGCGGAGCGATCTTCACTGGCACTGAGTGCTTGCTCGACATGCGCCCTTAAAATCAACTCATCATTCTGCTGGCAACGAAAAAAATCCGCTTCGGCCAAAAGATCAAAAAGCTGTCGAAAGCGCACACTAATACGCTGTTGATGCTCCACCGCGCGTGAAGCAAAATTTAGCAATGCATCCACCGCCTCAACATGCAGGGCCGCATAGTTCTTCTCCATCGCCCGCGTATGTAATAAGCGGGCAAAAGATCTGATGGCATCACCGGTGCGAGGAATGTAATCATCAAAATCCACCAGCACCCGAAACAGTTCTTTAAAATCGCTATCGTGTTCTTGCAGTAGATAATGGATATGGCGAGAGCCAATCAGAATCAATTTTAAATTCAAAGCCACCGGCTGTGGCGTTAAGGAGGAGGCGCCGACCAACCCCAACTCCGAATAGGGCGACTCAATGGTGACACAATTGGATTTTAAAGCACGCTTTAAGGCATCCCAGGCAAAGGGATCCTGCAAGAGTTTTTCAGCATCAACAATTAAATAACCACCGTTCGCCCGATGCACTGTACCACCGCAGATATGGCGATAGTTCGTAACCAACACCCCTTGATCTCCCACATAGTCAACGCGACCAAAGAGATTGCGATAGTTTGGGTGAGGCTCAACAACAACCGGGCTACCAGTACCTGCGTGGTGATCAGCCACAACATTGGGAAGGTAGTTATCCTCCAGCAAACCTTTATCAATACGTGCCAATTGCAGCTCAAAAGTTTGCTCATCAAAACCGCGAGTGATTAATTGTTGCAGCAGGTGTTGTTGTACTTCTCTTAAGTAGTCACAGGCCTCTTTATTATTTTTAAACGTTTCCTGCAGCTCTTCAAACAGCGGCGAAACAGCCTTGTTGGCAACAGACTCATTATGTTGACGATGCTGATCAGCAGCCTCTCGGCGCCACTGTGATAAACCTGACAATGATTCATTGAGCGCCTGCTCCAGGTGTTTCATATTATCTTGAATGGTTTTTCGCTGCTCTTCGGGCAGCTGAGCAAAAGCGGCATCATCAATACTTTTACCCTCAATGATCGGCATAAACCCAAGGGCACCATCTTCTCGATAGAGAGCCAACTCCTTGGCCAGCGCCAGGCTTTCAACCGGCTCAACCGCATTGTCATAACGACGATTAAACCGCCTGTCAATTTCAGTTTTTTGCTGTAAATACTCCGGATGCTCAAAGGCTGCGGTCAACGCAGGAATCAAATTAGCGATTAAAGTAGTAAGCTCGGAGATAAACTGACGGC
>JAUXDF010000093.1 GCA_030618505.1 Spongiibacteraceae bacterium
CGGCATTGAAGGCCATCGAAGCCGGTGTTGATAATATCGATACGGCTATTTCCTCAATGAGCATGACCTACGGTCACTCCCCGACAGAATCAATGGTTGCCATACTGGAAGGTACTGAGCGTGATACCGGCTTGGATATTAATCTTCTGGAAGAAATTGCCGGTTACTTTCGTGAAGTACGAAAAAAGTACGCGAAGTTTGAAGGTGCCTTGCGTGGTATTGATTCGCGTATTCTGGTCGCTCAGGTTCCCGGTGGCATGCTGACCAATATGGAAAGCCAGCTACGCGAGCAAGGTGCCGCTGACAAGCTCGATGAGGTGTTAAAAGAAATTCCTCGGGTACGTGAAGACTTGGGTTATATTCCGCTGGTGACACCAACCTCTCAAATAGTCGGTACCCAGGCGGTATTGAACGTATTGACGGGGGAGCGTTATAAATCCATTACTAAAGAAACTGCGGGTGTTTTAAAAGGTGAGTATGGCGCGACCCCGGCGTCGATGAATAAAGAGCTGCAGAGTAAAGTGCTTGATGGCGCGCAAGCGATTACCTGTAGGCCGGCTGACAACCTGGAGCCTGAACTAAACAAACTGGCGCAGGACTTACGCAGTGTCGCCAAAGAGAAAAATATTAGTCTGGCCAGCGGTGATAATGAAATAGACGATGTGTTGACCTACGCACTGTTTCCGCAGATTGGACTGAAGTTTCTGGAAAATCGTAATAACCCATCGGCATTTGAGCCTGTACCGACTGGCGAAGAGCTGGTTCCGGCTCCGGCGCCAGATAAGGCCAAACCTGCTGCTGGCCCGGAAGTTTATACAGTTTCGGTGGCAGGGCAGCAATATGTGGTGCAGGTAGAGGAAGGTGGGGATTTGTCTAATATTACGCCCGTTGCAGCACACACTACAGCCCCGTTAGCGGTCGCAAGTTCTCCGGTGGCTCCCGCAGGTGCTGGAACTCCCGTAACGGCTCCTCTGGCCGGAAATATCTTCAAGGTGAACTTCTCCGCAGGTCAGCATGTTCAGGAAGGAGATGTCATCATAATACTCGAAGCGATGAAAATGGAAACCGAGGTGCGCGCATTTCAGTCGGGTGTGGTTGAAAGCGTCTCAGTGAAAGAGGGGGATTCGGTAGCGGTTGGCGATATCCTGCTCACAGTCGTCTAAGCGGGAGTATTGTCGATGTCTCAGTTGCTGAGTTTGTGGCAAAGCTCCGGTATCTATCAAATGAGCCTTGGTCAAGGCTTTATGATGCTTGTTGGTTTGTTATTGCTGTTTTTGGCGATCAAAAAAGGCTTTGAGCCGCTGCTTTTAGTGCCAATCGGTTTTGGTGGTATTCTGGCGAATATCCCCGGTGCTGGACTGGCATTTTCAGCGGTTGAAAATGCAGTTTATGCAGCAGACCCAGCTGTTATGCAGTTAATGGCCGCTGCCCTGGATATTAGCTTGGAAGGCCCGGACTCTATTATTCATGCTTATCATGGTGCTGGTGCGGCTGCACACCTTGCCGTTTCTCAAATAGCCTCCGACGCCGGCTATAGCTCTGGCATGCTCTATAATTTTTATACGGTGTCGATTGCCAGTGGCGCTGCCCCGCTGATTATTTTTATGGGTGTAGGGGCGATGACAGATTTTGGCCCCTTACTCGCCAATCCCAGAACCCTGTTTCTGGGGGCTGCGGCACAGTTTGGTATTTTCGCTACGGTGCTGGGTGCTGTGGGTTTGACGGCGCTAGGCGTAATGGATTTCACTCTCGCTGATGCAGCGGCTATTGGTATTATCGGTGGAGCTGATGGCCCAACGGCGATTTATGTGTCCAGCATACTCGCGCCGGATCTGTTGGGGGCGATTGCAGTAGCCGCCTATTCCTATATGGCGCTGGTGCCGATGATTCAACCGCCCATTATGAAAGCGCTGACCACGGAGGCAGAGCGCAAAATTGAAATGGTGCAGCTGCGGCCAGTATCAAAAGCCGAGAAAATCTTCTTCCCCTTGCTGTTATTGCTGTTGGTTGCCCTGTGTATACCTGATGCGGCACCTCTATTGGGGATGTTTTGTTTCGGTAACCTGATGAAGGAGTGTGGGATGGTCAACCGCCTAAGCGATACCGCCCAGAACGCCTTGATCAATATTACGACGATTTTCCTTGGTCTTTCGGTAGGTTCAAAGCTTAGCGCAGATAAGTTCCTGGATCTTAATACTCTGGGTATCTTGTTGTTAGGTATGATCGCTTTTGCTATTGGCACTGCTTGTGGTGTGCTGATGGCGAAGGGTATGAACCTTGTCAGTAAACAAAAAATCAACCCACTTATCGGTTCGGCCGGTGTTTCGGCAGTGCCGATGGCTGCCAGGGTGTCTAATAAAGTTGGCCTTGATGCTAACCCTCACAATTTCCTGTTGATGCATGCGATGGGGCCGAATGTTGCTGGTGTTATCGGCTCAGCGGTTGCTGCCGGAGTGATGATAAGTCTGGTTGGAGGTTAATTGCTGACCAGCGTTTATTGTCGTTAAAGGTTGTAAGTAAAGACAGTATTTTTGTTTTTACTTACAAAGAGCTAAAGCTATTTCCTGAAAAATTGCTAGAATGTAGGGATGCCTGCGGATTATATCTGTAGGTTTGGTATTAATTGGGTGAAAGCAACTTCATAAACGCTGCCCCCACTTATAATAACCTGTCTTCGAGCAGGCGTAGCCAGCAAGGACAGTAGTCGTAAGATTGCGATTACAGAACTAGAAAATAATAAGCAGGAGAAGGACTTAGTGGAGCGGGCCGCCGCAAATCAGATAATCGAACAGTTGTTAGAGAAAGTGACAGCTGTTGCTGCTCGAGTGCCTGTCGAAAAGGTGAAACTCGCCATCTATGTTGTATTGCTACTGTGGGTGGTCGACAACCTTGCCTCGTTGGTATGGATAGCTGTGCCTCAGCCCGATGCCACTTTTGTCGCAACGAGTACTTCTGGCAAGGCGCAAAGTACACAGCGACAAACCGGCCAGTCGGCAAATATCAGCAAAATGCAGTCCTGGAAGTTGTTTGGCGAAGTTGATGCGAGTGCAGCTCCCGAGGTTGAAGAGCTAAATCCAGTGGCTACAGAGCTGGACGGAATAGAAAACGATGCAGTAAAAACCCGTTTGCAATTGTCCCTTCAAGGGGTGGTGGCTTCATCTAAGCCTGCCAACTCTCGTGCCATGATCGAGTACCAGAAAAAACAGGAAGTCTACAAAATTGGCGACAAACTGCCGGTTGGCAAACGCGTTGAGCTTGCCAAAATTTTAAGTGACCGAGTGATTCTGGATAACGGCGGACGCTATGAGTCTCTACTGCTATACGATGAAAGTGCAATCGCCCGGCAAGCCAAAGGGGCAGCGCCGAAAAAATCCGGTCGCGGGGACAAAGTGATTGATCGCCGTGGTGAGGAACGCATTACTAAAATGGCGGGCGACTACCGTAAGCAGCTTCTATCCGATCCAACTTCTCTAGCCGATGTTATTAAAGTCTCGGTAGCCAAGGGCTCCGATGGTGAGGTAATGGGTTATAGAATACGCCCCGGCAAGCACCGAAAGCAGTTTAGTGATCTGGGCTTAAAAAGTGGCGACATAGTTACTGAGATAAACGGAATAACACTCGACAACCCGGCAAGAGCCCTTGAGGTTTACCGTTTGCTACGCGAGGCTCAGGAGGCCAGTTTTGCGATCAAACGTGGGGATGAAGACGTCAGTATTATAGTTAGCCTGGGTGGCGATTAAGGCAAAATCTGAAATTGAAGATCAATTTGTAAAATCATCCCTCCTGATCACAGTGTGGGATATGGAAAGAAAACGATGTATAGATTAGGTCATATTAGTATGAATTTGTTAAAAAGAGCCATCGGGAAAAGGTTGGCGCTATGTTTGTTGCTGATGGCTAGTTGTGTTGTCACTGGTGTGGCGACAGCTGAGACCTATGAGGTTAATTTTCGCGATACCGATATTCAGGAACTGATTAAATTCGTTGCTGATCGCACCAAAAAAACCATCGTCATTGACCCCAAAGTAAAGGGTAAAGTTAAAGTTGTTTCCTCCAAACGTGTTGATGAAAAAGAGCTGTATGAGCTTTTCCTCTCCATCCTTGAGGTGCATGGTTATGCGGCGGTTGATGCAGGTGGTGTAGTACGCATTGTTCCCAGCAAGTCAGCACGCTCCCAGCCGGTTAAGGTTGCCAGTGGCAAGTTGACCACACAAAACAGCGAAGTTGTTACCCATGTTATCCAGCTGGAAAATGTTAATGCTGCCAAATTGATTCCTATACTCAGACCGCTGGTTCCCCAGCAGGCGCATATGGCAGCCTATGCACAAAGTAATGCCATTATCATTTCTGACACCTCGGCCAATATTGCCCGCATTAAAAAGGTGATCGAACATATCGACAAGTCCTCCTTCCAGGAAACCGAAGTCATTCCGCTGAAACACGCATCGGCTGAGGAGACCGTACGTATTATTGAAAAGCTGGAGAAATCTGCGGCGGGTGCTGGTGGCAAAACGACGGCGCCACAAAAACGTATTCAGATGGTGGCAGATAAGCGCACCAATAGTGTGATTTTAAGTGGCAATCCCTCCTCACGCCAACGTGTTAAGAAGTTGATTAAACACCTGGATTCTCCGCTGGATAGAAACGGTAATGCCAAGGTGGTATTCCTGCATTATGCAAAAGCCAAGGAGATGGCAGAAGTTTTGGGTAAAGTGTCACAGAATATGGCCAAGCTGGAATCACAAAAGGGCGACAAAAAGAATCAGCGCTCCGGGGCAATTATTGAAGCGGATGAGGCAACTAACTCATTAATTATCACCGCTGAAGCGGATGTTATGCAATCGATGGCTGCTATTATTGATCAGCTGGATATCCCTCGTGCCCAAGTGCTGGTTGAGGCGATTATTGTTGAGGTTGAAGACCTTGGTAATAAGAGTCTTGGCATCGAATGGATGTTCGCTAATGGTAATGATGGCTTTGGTGGCTTCTCTGATCCGGATTCTCTAAATCCTATCCGCGGCATTGGTCAAGCGGTTGGCGAGGATGATAATATTGACCGGCTGCTTGCGCTGGGGGGGGCTATTGGTGCGGCGCCTGGTGGTTCAATCGGTATTGGTAAATTAAAAGAAAATGGCACCAGTTTCACGGCGGTCTTGCATGCTCTGGAAGACGATGGGGAGTCCAATATACTTTCAACGCCCAGTTTGCTAACGCTTGATAACCATGAAGCCTCTATTGTTGTGGGCAAGGAAGTCCCCTTTATTACGGGTAGTTATACCGCCACCGGCGACAGTAGTTCAAACCCCGGTAATCCTTTTCAGACCATTGAGCGTGAGGATGTTGGTATTACTTTAAAAGTGACTCCGCATATTAACGAAGGTGATGCGGTGATATTGGAGATAAGTCAGGAGGTGTCGAGTCTATCAGGTGCGGTTGCCGAAAGGATTGTTACTAATCAGCGTAAGATTGAAACCTCGGTGATGCTCGGTGACGGAGAGACTGTCGTTTTGGGTGGCTTGATGTCCGATGAAACCCAGGAGTCTGAGCGTAAAGTGCCCGTACTGGGTGATATACCTTTGCTCGGTCGTTTATTTCGTACTAATACCACTAGCATAGTAAAACAAAATTTACTGATCTTTATTCGCGTGACGATTATCCGTGACGAGTTTATGATGCGGGAAGTTTCATCCGGAAAATATGAATATATACGTAATAAACAGCTAAAAGAGCGTGAGGACGGTGTTGCTCTCTACCCGGATGACACCGCCCCCTTGTTTCCAGAGTGGGAGCAACAGCTGCGTTATCTCGATGAGATTAAGGCTGGGGTTCAACAAGATAGAGAAGCAGCTGATACTCAGAGCACAGAGCAGTAGTGAGAGACGCTATGGAATTGCAAGAGCAGCTAGAGGGTGCTGATATTGAAGCGGGTGAATTGTCCCCCGGGCTGGAGGGTATTGCACGCAGTAATAAAAAAATTCCTTTTGTGTTTGCCAAAACCTTTGGCGTGCTAACAGAATTCAGTGCTGCCGATGATGAGGTGGTACTTTATTACCGTACGGGTCTAACGCTTGATGTTCTTTCTGAAATTCGACGTTTTTTAGGTTGCTCATTTCGCAGCGAACAACTGGACGATGATAGTTTTCAGAAACGTCTGACCAGCGCCTACCAAAAATCTGACAACGAAGCCGAACAAGTGGCCGAGGATATGGGTGCAGATGTGGATCTGTCCCGTTTAGCTGAGGAGATTCCCGAAGCCAGCGACTTGATGGATGGCGAAGATGATGCGCCGGTTATTCGCCTTATCAATGCCATACTTTCTCAGGCGGTTCGGGAAAAAGTCTCAGACATACACCTGGAAACCTTTGAAAGCAATCTGGTTGTGCGTTATCGCGTTGATGGTGTGCTTACTGAGGTGTTGCGACCCAAGCGTATGCTAGCTCCCCTGCTGGTTTCTCGCTTGAAGGTAATGGCCAAGCTCGATATTGCAGAAAAACGTATTCCCCAGGATGGCCGTATTTCGGTAAAAATTGCCGGTCATGCGATTGATATTCGAATGTCCACTATGCCCTCCGCCCATGGTGAGCGCATCGTACTTCGGTTGCTTGATAAACAGGCCGGACAGCTGCAGCTTTCGCAATTAAAGATGAGTGAAAAAGCTGAGGCGAGTTTTGCTAAGGCCTTACATACTCCACATGGCATTATTTTGGTAACAGGGCCCACCGGTTCAGGTAAAACCACCACGCTTTATGCGGGCTTGAGCCATATTAACGAGCCTAGTCGCAATATACTGACGATTGAAGACCCCGTAGAATATATGCTGCCGGGTATCGGTCAGACTCAGGTTAACGTCAAGGTTAAAATGACCTTTGCTGCTGGCTTAAGAGCAATATTACGACAGGATCCCGATGTTGTGATGGTGGGAGAGATTCGTGATGTCGACACCGCTGAAATTGCGGTGCAAGCCAGTTTGACCGGTCACCTGGTGTTATCAACCCTGCATACCAATACCGCGATCGGTGCTGTTACCCGTTTGCAAGATATGGGTGTCGAGCCCTTTCTAATGTCCTCCAGTTTGCTGGCGGTAATGGCACAGCGCTTGGTGCGTATGTTGTGTAATGAATGTAAAGAATCGTACTCCGCCTCAGTCACCGAGCTGGAAAAAATGAAAATGGATACTAGTGAAGAGATCACGCTGTATCGAGCCAAGGGCTGTGGTAAATGTTCTCAGCATGGTTACACCGGGCGTGCTGGTATTTACGAATTTATTGAAGTTGATGAAGAGTTGCGTCGCTTGATTCATGACAATGCCTCCGAGCAGGAAATGGTTGCTTGCGCTCGTAAAAGTAGCATGAGCATATTCGATGATGGCATGCGCCGAGTATTACTGGGTGAAACAACCCTGGAAGAAGTTTTGCGAGTGACGGTGGGCTAATATGGGCGCCTATAGCTATCAGGCCATCAATGAGCAGGGCAAGAAAGTCAAAGGAGTGTTGGAGGGCGATTCAGCACGCCAGATTCGCGCTCAGCTGCGAGAAAAAAACCTCAAACCGATTGAAGTTGAGGCTGCCGCGGAAACAGGAGGGAAGAAAAAGCAGTCTGCCTTCGCCCGTACCCGCGTATCGACCGCTGACCTTTCTCTGATTACGCGCCAGTTAGCGACCCTGATCCAATCTAATCTTCCGCTGGACGAGGCCTTAAATGCCACTGCACAGCAGAGCAGAAAACCACAAATTAAAAGCCTGATTCTTGAAGTGCGCTCCCGGGTGCTGGAGGGTCATACCTTGGCCAATGCGCTGGGAGAGGCACCCAGAGTATTTGATGAACTGTATCGCTCAATGGTGCGTGCCGGCGAACATGCCGGCTTTCTCGGCCTGGTACTTGATCGTTTGGCTGATCATACGGAAAACAGTCAATACACCCAGCAAAAATTGAAAATGGCGATGATCTACCCCTTTATTCTGGTGGGTGTGGCAATTTCTGTTATATCGGCATTGATGGTTTTTGTAGTGCCTAAATTACTGGGGATTTTTGAAAACTCCGGTGCAGAGCTTCCGGTACTGACACGTGCTTTGGTTGCCAGTAGTGATTTTCTTACCTCCTATGGCCTTTATGTTTTGATAGCGATAGTGGGCTTGGTCTTTGCTTTTCGCCATGCCTTAAAGGACGAGGGGCGCCGGCGTCAATATCATGGTTTTTTACTGAAGGTGCCCTTTATTTCCGGTGTACTTCGAGCAATGGATACCGCCCGTTTTGCCAGCACCCTAAGTATTATGATGGCCAGTGGTGTTCCTTTGCTGGAAGGGCTGAAAATTTCCGGTGAGGTCTTGGCCAACCTGGTGCTACGACAAAGCAGTATGGATGTGGCTACTCGCGTGCAGGAGGGAAGCAGTCTGCACAAGGCAATGGAACAAAGTGGTGAGTTTCCTCCGATGATGGTACATATGGTAGCCAGTGGGGAGGCCAGTGGAGAACTGGAAACCATGCTGGAGCGTGCCGCTAAAAACCAGGAAAGGGAACTTGAAATGACCTTGAGTACTCTGATGGGTGTGCTCGAGCCATTATTGGTGGTTGGTATGGGTGGCATGGTGCTGATGATTGTATTAGCCGTGCTCTTACCCATGTTTAATTTGAATACGTTGATTAACTAGATAGGTGTAATAATGGAATTATCGATTCGTCCGTTTCTGAAACGATTGGCAGGCAGTCAAAAAATGGCTGTTCCAGGCAGTCGCATCCATGGTGCTCAGGCGGGTTTTAGCTTGCTTGAGATATTGGTGGTGTTGGTCATTATGGGCATTATGATTGGTTTGATTGCGCCTAATATTATCGGTGAAGTGGATAAAGCGCGAGTCACCCAGGCAAAGAGTGACTTTAAAACCATCGAAACAGCGCTGAAAATGTACAAGCTGGATAACTTTGTTTACCCCTCTACCGAGCAAGGCCTGGAGGCACTGGTATCCCAGTCGGATATTGACCCGGTGCCGCGTAACTTTAAATCAGGTGGTTATATGCCCAAAGTACCTAAAGATCCCTGGGGTGGTAACTATATCTATATCTATCCGGGTGATCATGGTGAATTTGATATGTATACCCTGGGTGCTGATGGTGTTTCCGGTGGTGAAGAAGCCGGCAAAGATATTGGCAACTGGGATGAGGAAGAGGGTTAATACTTCTGTTTGTTTAAAATAGCTAACTAGTGCCCATCCAGAAACTGGTAGCTTTCGAGAATTAAGTCCGGCCATAGCCAACGCAAATCTAGCTCCTAGGCCTTTTCAAGGCCTTTAAGTCGCAAGATTTGCATTGGCCATGACCTCTTTGT
>JAUXDF010000385.1 GCA_030618505.1 Spongiibacteraceae bacterium
AGGTCACCGAGCCAAACGAACAAGACTTTATTGACCTGATCAAGGTCTACTCTGATTACCCGGACTTTGCCTCTAAAGATGAAACTGGCATTAAACAATGGCTGGCAGAACAACTATCAGCACCGAACCAACGGCTCTATGCCGCACGTTTTAATGACCGTCTGCTAGGAGCCGCCTGCCTTCAGGGCCTGGACACCAACACGGCCGATGCGCCCTTAAGTATCCACAGTTTTTGCGTGCGCAATGTAACCCGCCGCCGCGGTGTTGGCTCCAAACTGCTGCTTGACCTAAAAACCTTTGCGGATACCGAAGGCTTTTGCCTGACAATACAGGTACCCGACATGCATAACTCGCTGATTGGCCCACTGGAACAGCTCGGTTTTGAATTAGGCAATAATCGGCATTACAACTGGCCAGCATCTTGAACCTAGAAAACCTCCATTAATATCATTCAACCAAACCTATGATCGATAAAGTAGATATCACCATTATCGGTGCAGGCGTCATCGGCCTTGCCATTGCCCGCACCCTGGCACCGCGTTATAGCAACATGCTAATACTGGAGCAAGCCGACATACCCGGCAGCGGCATCAGCAGCAGGAATAGCGAAGTAATCCATGCGGGCATTTACTACCCGAGCGGCAGCCTGAAAGCCAGACTTTGCGTTAGGGGTAAAGAACTGCTTTATGACTACTGCCAGCATCACGCCATTGAGCATAAAAAAATCGGCAAGCTCATTGTTGCCCGCCACAGCAAAGACATAAGCACCCTGCAAAAACTTGAAAGCCAGGCCATACAAAATGGTGTTAACGACCTGCAATGGTGGGATGAAAAAAAACTGCAAAGCGAAGAACCTCATGTAAAAGCCCAGCTTGCCCTGCTCTCCCCCTCAACCGGTATTATCGATAGTCACGCACTGATGCTATCCCTACTAGGCGAGGCCGAGAGCCATGGCGCACAACTGGTATGTCGCAGCAAAGTGATTCAGATAAGCCCTGAACAGTCGGGTTTTCGAGTGAGTGTCGCCAATGACGATACTGACAACAGCGCCTTCCACTTCCACAGCAAGATCGTTATTAATGCGGCCGGATTGGGGGCGCAAACCCTTGCCTCCAACATTGAAGGACTGGATAAACAGTTAGTGCCGCCACTGCACCTGTGCAAGGGTAATTATTTTAGCTACACAGCTCCCTCACCCTTTCGACATTTAATCTATCCAGTGCCCGAGGCGAACACCAAAGGGCTGGGCATTCATGCGACACTGGATCTTGGCGGGCAGGTTCGCTTCGGACCTGATACTGAATATATCGACAAGGAAGACTACCAAGTTAACCCAGAGCAAGTCGTACGCTTTCAAAGTGCTATTCGTCACTATTTTCCAGCGTTGGAAAACGACAAACTCATTCCCGATTACGCCGGTATTCGCCCCAAGCTACAAGGCCCCAACGACCCCTTTGAAGATTTTAAAATCCAGAGTAGCAAACAACATGGCCTGAAGGGGCTTATCCAACTGTTTGGCATTGAATCCCCCGGCCTCACCTCCAGCCTGGCCATTGCCGAAGAAGTCGTTCGTACACTTGAGCAAGAGAAGCACTAGCCGATATGCCCAACTCTTTCAGCCAGGCTCTTTTGAGCTGGTACGACCAGAACGGGCGCAAGGATCTGCCCTGGCAAAAAGATATCAACGCCTATCGCGTCTGGATTTCCGAGATTATGCTACAGCAAACCCAGGTCACTACGGTAATCCCTTATTATCAGCGCTTTATGACATCGTTCCCTAGTGTAAAAGCACTGTCCGAGGCTCCCCTTGATGAAGTGTTACATCACTGGTCAGGGCTTGGTTACTATGCTCGTGCGCGCAACTTGCACAAAAGCGCCCAAATCATTACCCAAGAACACAAAGGGCAGCTGCCCGCCAGCGTCGAAGACCTGTGCGAATTACCCGGCATAGGCCGCTCAACCGCCGGTGCAATCTGCGCCATAGCCTACCAACAGCATGCCAGCATTCTTGATGGCAACGTCAAGCGAGTACTGGCACGCTACCAGACCGTAGAGGGTTGGCCGGGCAAGACAGGCATCAGCAAACAACTTTGGGAGCTAGCAGAAAGCTATACCCCCCGAGCGCGGGTGGCCGACTACACACAAGCCATCATGGATCTTGGCGCCACCCTTTGCACCCGCAGCAAACCCGCCTGCCCCAGCTGCCCACTTAAAAAGAATTGCAAAGCAGGCAAGCTCGACGATCCGACGATCTACCCGGGCAAAAAACCCAAAAAAACTTTGCCAGTAAAAGCCATACAAATGCTAATCATCGAACAAGCAGATAGCACGCTCTTGTTGCAAAAAAGAGCCCCCCAGGGAATATGGGGAGGCTTATGGGGTTTTCCGGAAATCAGCCTCGAAGACAACCCGCAAAGCTGGTGCTTACTACAACTACAGACCACAACTGCAACGCTAACCCGCTGGCCAAACCACCGGCATACCTTTAGCCACTTCCACCTCGATATCAGCCCCATCCACCTGAAACTTGGTCATTTACCCCAACAAATAATGGAAGGGGATCGATGGCTCTGGTATAACACTGCCAACCCAGCCGCCGTTGGCCTGGCCGCCCCGGTAAGCAAATTTATCAAGCAGTTAAAAACCGGGTGAAATCCCCCTGACTACAGCAAGAAAGTGGCCCGATAATAGCGCCCAAAGACAAAGCGAGAAAACCATGAGTAACACAGTATTCTGCCGTAAATATCAACAAGATCTGCCCGGCCTCGACCGCGCGCCCTACCCCGGCCCCAAAGGTCAGGACATTTTTGAAAACGTCTCAAAGAAGGCCTGGCAAGAATGGCTGGAGCAGCAAACCATGCTAATTAACGAGCGCCACCTCAATATGATGGATGTCGAGGCAAGAGCTTTTCTCCAAGAGCAATTTGATAAATTTATCGTTGGTGATGACTTTGAGAAAGCCGACGGCTACGTCCCCGAGGGGAAATAGCCAAAAACTGTGACCTAAATAGGCTCAGCACTTGACTCGCTTTGCCACAACGGGTTTAATACGCGCCTTCTTAATTGAAGCGACGCCCAGATAGCTCAGTCGGTAGAGCAGAGGACTGAAAATCCTCGTGTCCGTGGTTCGATTCCGCGTCTGGGCACCATTATTTCTAAGACCCGAATATCGTAAGGTACTCGGGTTTTTTATTGCCCATCGTAAACCCCACTATTCATGCGGGGTGTAGGAAATGAGGTATCTTTCCGATCAACACCTGATCATTTTATAACCACACCCTAAATCGCTAAACCTAGCGTCAAATATGGCCAAATCCTAGGCTTGCACTTGAGACCACGTAACCTGCACACCGGTGGAGAAAACTGACCGCTACCGATTCTCTACCTGTTTTGGTTACCGAATATCCGTGGCTATATCTATGTTAAAAGGGGGATTATCAGGCAGGTTTCTACCCTAGTGCAGCCGCTCATTTTACAATCCTTAATACCTCAAAAATGCCGCCCGTGAACGCTCAGCAAGGTTAAAAAGTGCC
>JAUXDF010000007.1 GCA_030618505.1 Spongiibacteraceae bacterium
AAGCCTTTGTCTGAAAATGCCCCCTTGGCTCAAGCTCTCGGAATATCCTTACCATTAGTTCAGGGACCAATGTCCCGGGTATCTGACAAGGCTGAGTTTGCAAGTGCCGTGTCGCAAGGAGGTGCCCTCCCAGTGATGGCGTTCGCCTTACTTAAAGGGAAGTCGCTAAAGAAGTTACTGGAAGAGACAACTAAAGCACTTGGTGACAACTCCTGGGGGATCGGTTTGTTGGGCTTCGCCCCCCAAGCCCTGCTTGATGAGCAATTGGCCTTGGCGAAAAAATATCAGCCCAAGTTTGCGATTATCGCCGGTGGCCGTCCTGATCAGGCCGAGAAATTTGAAAAGGCCGGTATTCTCTCTTTTCTGCACGTCCCATCTGCGAAATTAATTCCGTTGTTCCTCCAAGAAGGTGCACGCCGCTTTATTTTTGAGGGGCGTGAATGTGGTGGACATATAGGCCCTCTCAGTGATTTCGTCCTGTGGAGTACGATGGTCGATTGCCTGCTTTCGGAATTTGGTAATGGAAAAGTAGCCGGTGCAGACATTCAAGTGCTGTTTGCCGGCGGTATTCACGACGCTGTCTCTTCTGCAATAGTTCAAGTCCTTGCTGCACCGCTGGTGAACAAGGGAGTGAAGATTGGGGTCCTTATGGGCAGCGGTTATCTTTTTACTAAGGAAATCGTGAGTACCGGAGCGATCGTCCCGACTTTTCAGAAAGAAATGATCAAGTGTGAACATACCGTAAATCTTGAATCAGGTACAGGTCATGCTAGCTGCTGCTCATACACTCCATTCGCACGGTCATTCTTCCGTAAGCGCTGGGAGCTGTATAAGACAAATGTTCCAGTCGATGAAATTCGGAAAATACTGGATGACCTTATCATGGGCAGGTTACGAATTGCCGCTAAAGGCTGTGGTCGAGTGGGTGACAAAGGTAAGCTGACGGAGTTCGATGACAGTTACCAGCAGCGTGAAGGGATGTATATGTTGGGACAGTTGGCTACTCTGCGTTCTGAGATCACTGATATAGCTACATTGCATCGTGAGGTCACGGCAGATGCGAATACACTGCTGGCGGCACGCGTCAAAGAGAAGACACCGCCTAAACTAGTTTCTGGGAAACCCGTTGATATCGCCATTGTCGGCATCGCCAGTCTATTGCCGAAAGCAAATACAACGCAAGACTATTGGGAAAACATTCTTAACAAGGTTGATGCAATTACCGAGATCCCTTCCCACCGCTGGGACTGGCGTCTGTACTACGATGAAGATAGATATGCAAAGGACAAAGTTTATTCCAAGTGGGGAGGATTTATCGACGATCTAGCCTTTGATCCTATACGCTATGGGATGCCGCCAAAGTCTATTGAATCCGTAGACCCGATGCAATTAATGGCCTTGGAAATTGCTCAGCGTACCCTGGTTGATGCCGGATATGAAGAGAGAGATTTTGATCGGAAACGGGCGTCAGTCATTATCGGTGTCAGTGGTGGCGCAGGGGATGTCGGTGTGCAGTACGGGCTGCGTGCTGAACTGCCGAGATTTCAAGGTGATCTTCCTGATTCAGTTGCTAAACGTTTGCCGGAGTGGACAGAGGATACATTCGCCGGAATTCTGCCTAATGTTGTGGCGGGGCGTATTGCTAATTGCCTCAACTTAGGAGGTTTGAATGTAACTGTCGATGCAGCATGCGCATCGTCTCTTGCTGCAATATACCAAGGGGTCAGCGAGCTGATAGCAGGACGAAGCAACCTGGTTATCGCTGGTGGTGTTGACACTGCTCTGGGTCCTTTTGGTTATTTTTGTTTCAGCAAAACTCAGGCGTTGTCACCGCGGGGGTGTTGTAGAACTTTTGATGCTTCAGCAGACGGAATCGTGATCTCTGAGGGCATTGCGATGATTGTCTTGAAACGGCTTAAAGATGCAGAACGTGACGGTGACCGAATTTATGCAGTGATTAAAGGGATTGGCGGCAGCGGTGATGGTAAGGCGAAAGGGTTGAGTGCCCCACTACCCGCAGGTCAGTTGCGGGCCATGCGTCGCGCTTATGATCAGGCCGGCGTTGGTCCAGATACTATAGGGTTAGTTGAAGCCCATGGTACTGGAACTGTCGCTGGTGATACTGCCGAGTTGGAAAGTACAACCAACTTGTTCAAAGAAGCAGGAGGTAAGTCTCATCAGGCAGCTATTGGCTCCGTGAAAACATTGATTGGTCATACTAAAGCAACTGCCGGTGTTGCTGGACTGATCAAAGCGACGCTTGCGCTGCATCATCGTATTCTCCCTCCGCATTTTGGTGTAACGCAACCAAATCAGGTTCTACAGCAAAATGATAGCCCGCTTTATCTCGTTGATGAAGCAATGCCTTGGTTAACAGCAAAAGGCAAGCCACGCCGTGCTGCTTCCAGTGCATTTGGTTTTGGTGGTACAAATTTCCATGTTGTGCTGGAAGAGTACACAGGAGAGTATCGGCCATGGATGCGTTCTGCTGTAAGTCAACGCTGGCCGGCTGAGCTTCTATTATGGGTCGGCAGTGACCGTGAAGACCTCATTACACAGCTGACACACACTCAGCAAGAGCTTGAAAAAGTAGCAAATATCGAACTGCGTGATCTTGCCTACAATCTAGCAAAAAATTGGCAGACAGGAAGGGAAACCATCGCGATTGTCGCCGCTGGTCCTGATGATTTGACGAATAAAATAGTGGTAGTCCTGAGCTATTTAAAGGGCACTAATTCAACGTTGATACCAGGCGTTTATCATAGTGATAATGTCGAGCTTGACGGTAAAGTGGCTGTGCTGTTTTCGGGTCAAGGATCGCAATATATCTATATGTTGCGAGAGCTGGCACTCCACTTCCCTGTTTTGGCTGAAACACTATCTGAAGCTGATGAGCTATTGAGTGAGTGCTTTACTGAACGATTTGGTGATGATGTGCGACTGAGTCACTTTATCTTCCCTCATACCGCCTACAGTGAGCAGGCCAAGGCAGATGCGACAAAGGCTTTAACCAGTACAGATGTTGTACAACCTGCTCTGGGCGCTGTTGGAGCCGGTCTTTGGAAGCTGATGCGCACCATGGGGTTAGAGCCAGACATGCTAGGCGGACATAGCTACGGAGAATTTGTAGCACTTTTTGCCGGTGACTTCATTGATTTCGATGTCTTGATGTCACTTTCTGAAGCACGTGGAAGGTTTATTGTCGATGCTGCAAAAGATTCGGGCGTGGAGCTGGGGACAATGGCTGCAGTTCAGTCGTCTAGAGAAGATGTTGAAAAAGCAATTTCCGACATCAATGACGTTATTGTTGCAAACCATAATGCACCGCAGCAGACCATCATTTCCGGCTCAACATCTGCCATAAAAAAAGCTGTGGCGAAAATCTCCAAAGCAGGGATCAACATACGGGAGATCCCTGTTGCCGCCGCATTCCACTCGCGATTTGTTGAGCCAGCACAGGCTGCCTTGGCTGACTTGATCGAGAAGACCGTCTGGCAGGATGGCTGCGGGATTCCGGTTTATTCGAATACAACCGGAGAACCACACGCTAAAGACATACAGCAAATCAAGCAGATAATGGCTAATCATCTGGTGAAACCTATCGAGTTTCTGACTCAGGTTGAAGCCATGTATCGCGATGGGGCTAGAGTGTTCCTTGAGCTTGGTCCCAAGGCCGTACTGACCGGATTGGTTGACCGTATTCTCGAAGCCCGTCCTCATAAAGCGATAGCCATTGATGGTAACGGCAGAGGTATCAGCGGTATGCTAAACGCGTTCGGACAACTACTCTGCGCTGGTGTAAAACTGGATGTTATCAAACTGTTTGAAGGACGTGGTTGTATTAATGGAGACCCCTCTAATTTGGTTCGGATGCAGCGCCATGAACCGGTACCAGAACACGCATGGATGCTTAATGGTAGTCGTGCCCGGCGAGCTGCCGAGCCGGTCAAGCAAATTGGCGTCCGGATGGATGAACTAAGTTGCCGTTCAACGGGCATGCCTCAGAGTGAGGCGCAGTTATCTTCAGTGCCTCAAAGTAATTCGATTGACACTGGTAAATCGGGATCGAGAAAACACCGGAAGGAGGAACCTCGAATGGGAGGACTCAGAAAGGTGCCTGCCGCTGGTGATCCAGCAGTTATGGCGGAGTATTTTGATACGATGCGTGTGTTCCTGGAAACTCAGGAACGAATCATGTCGATGTATATGGATGGGGCGTCGGTTGGCCGACGCTCTGGGCTACGGCCGCCGCGGCATATTCAGCCACAAACGTTTTTAGGGAACTCTGAACCAAAGCGCAATCAGTCACTACTACAAACCAATTTGCCGATTCAACCGGAGACGCCAAAAGGTGTATTCGTAGAGGAATCCGTACAGGCCGAGGTCCAACCGGTGCCTGATGTTCAGAAAAAAGCAGGCCCCGTATCAATTCAATCGGAAAATGTTGCTGCAGAACCAGTTCAGGCAGATGAGTCGAGAGAATGCATTGACCGGGAGAAAATGACTGATATGCTGCTTACTATCGTTGAGGACAAAACCGGCTATCCGCGTGATATGGTTGGTTTGGATCAGACGCTGGAGGCTGACCTCGGCATTGATTCTATAAAACGTATTGAGATTGTCGGCGCATTATTGAAAACATTGCCGCAAAGCTATGGGCAAGAGTTGGGTGAAGATCGTGCCAGGCTAAACACCCAACCCACGCTTAATGGTATGTTGGATCTGTTGGGCGAACTTAAGGTTGAAGGGGGTGCAGCAGTCCCTTTTGATCAAGCCGGAATGGGATCAACGACTTATAAATCAAGTCACTCATTTCGGCATATTATTGAACCAAAGCAAGAATCCATCGATGAGTTTGCTCTGAAACGTTTAGGGCAAGGCCATTTTCTCATTACGCAGGATAAGCTGGGGGTGGCAAAAAAACTATCTGAAATACTTGGTGATCGCGGTTGTACAGTCAGCATAGTTCAACGTGAGGTTCTAAGGGATGAAAGTTCACTGAATCAATGGTGTGCCTCACTGGAAACTGATATTGAGGCGATAGGTGGGGTGGTGCACCTTGCTCAGCTAGGCTCCGATTGGCTTCAAACAAATGCTCCGGTTAATGACTGGCGAAGCCAGTTGCAGCTCAATGAAAAATCGCTTTTTATCTTGTTACATAATTTCAGTGGTAAGCTCAATGATGACGCACATATCCTATCTGCAAGTGCATTGGGAGGGCTTTTTAACCGAAAGATCAATAATGTTTCCGGTTTGTCCTTGCAGGGTGGTGCCGTTGGCTTGCTTAAGTCATTGTTTGAGGAACGCCCAAATTTAAGGGTCAAAGCAGTCGATGTCGATTCAGAGCAACAGGCAGGCTCGATTGCGATGTCCTTGATGAGTGAGCTGGAGCTTATAGGAGGACGTCAGGAGGTTGGTTATCCTAATGGTAAGCGAACAATTTTCCAGACCATCCCCGTATCGGTTGATGAAAAAGATGAGCGCTTAGACGTAATACGCGATCTGGTGATATTAGCTACCGGTGGTTTAAAGGGTGTGACTGCCGAATTACTGAGAGAATTGGCGTTCCCGGGTAACACGTTTATTGTGACAGGCCGCAGCCTGTTGTCAAAGGATGAGCCTGAAGCCTTACATTTATTAACAACACCTTTGGCATTGCGTCAGCACTTCATCTCAGAAGTGCGTGATGGGCGTCTGCAGTTAACCCCGGCAGAGATTCAGCGAAAGGTACAATCTGTCCTTGCCGCGAGGGAAATGCGTAACAATTTAGAGGATTTTCGGCAACGTGGCGCCACGGTAGAATATTTCCCTGTTGATGTAACAAACGATGACGCGATGCGTCAGCTATTCGATAACATATATAACCAATACGCTGGTATCGGTGGAGTAGTTCATGGCGCAGGCGTAATAGAAGATAAGCTGCTGGCCGACAAAACGAGCGATAGCTGGTCTCGGGTAGTGGAAACAAAAGTTATCGGGCTCTTGTTGCTACAAAAGTATTTGCGCCCGGAATTCCTCAGATTCTTCACTGTCTTAAGCTCTGTAGCAGGTCGTTATGGCAATAGTGGTCAGACCGATTATGCGACCGCCAATGAGCTTATGAACAGGTTGTGCTGCCAATTGAGCAACAACTGGGGAAATAAAGTCCAGGTCAGGGCTTTCTGTTGGGGCCCATGGGGACAAACAACTTTTGGCGCAGGGATGGTAACCAAAGAGACTGAGGCCAAGTTTGCTGAAAAAGGCGTTTCGCTGGTTAGTGCTGAGGCCGGACGTCGTCTGTTCAAGGATGAACTGACTCATAGTGCTGGGTCCAATATTGAGATTGTTTGCGGTGAGGGACCCTGGGAGCAGCACGAGGCTGCGATTGGTCGGATCGAAAGGAATTCGCAAGCTGTTGCAGACAATGTTTTGGGTCCACTTCTAGATCATGCAACTGTGGTCACACTCCCCAAAGGTGATCAGGTTATTACTCTTTGCTTAGGGGATAACCATGCTTATCTACAGGAGCATTGCATAGATGATGTTCCGGTGCTGCCTGCTGCTGTTGCATTGGAAATCATGTCGGAAGCAGCAGGCCATCTTTGGCCTGGTTGGATTGTAATTGAAGCCCGTAATTGTCGGCTCATAAAAGGTATAGAATTGAACGTGGAAAATCAGAAATTGAGTATTGTCATTAATCCGCCACCGTATGGTAGCAGCGACGGTTTTGAGGTGAACGCTGCTATTCAATCGGGAGAAGATGGTAAACAGCGAATTCATTATCGTTCGGTTTTGCGTCTTGAGCAGCAGTTACCCTGCGTGTTTGAGCATGAGCCACAGATGTACGCTAAAAAGAAATTGACAGTTGCTAAGGCTTACAATGAGTGGTTATTCCATGGGCCAAGATTTCAGGTCATCCAAAAGATAGATGGGTTGTCCGATGATGGAGCCAAGGCGTTGGTGAGTACTACCTGCCCTGCACAATGGTTGGTGAATGTTGAACAAAACCATAATCAATGGGTATTTGATCCAGCTATTGTGGATGCTGCGGCGCAGATGGCCTTGTTGTGGGCGCGTGTTTTCCGAAATGAATCGGCTCTGCCTTCACGGTTTGGTCGTGTCGTTCGGTATACCGAAACTTTGCCTGAAAAATTATGCATGAGTTTTGAGCGAATTGCGTCGGAGGACCCTCATTTGGTGGGTGCCAATGTTTATTTTTCTGATGCTGATAACAGGGTCATGTTGCTGGTTGAGGATATAGAGTGTGTATCGAGTGCAGCATTAAATCGACTTGGTGGTACCTCTAAGATTACCGCAGGGATCTCTGCATAGGTTTTTGGCAAAGGAAGGGTGGTTGTTCGTGTCGAGGTTGAACATTAATAACCAGGAAGCTATTGCCATTATCGGAATGGCCTGTGTGTTTCCGCAGGCGTCTGATTTAGAGGCATTTTGGCGTAACATTTTTGGTGCAGTCGATGCAATCAGTGAGCCCATGCCGGAATGGGAGGCTGATCGTTATCTCGAATCCGGCCGGATTACTACAGCTTATGGAGGATATCTAAAAGATCTATATCGCTTTGATCCAAAAGAGTTCGGCATCATGCCGAAGTCAGTGGATGGCAGCGAACCGGATCAGTTTTTGGCGCTTCGTGTAGCACGCGATGCGCTCCAGGATGCGGGGTACCTCGGCGGCGATTATGATCATAGTGATACTGGTATCGTGCTTGGTCATAGCACGTATCTGCACAGAGGACAGGGGAGTCATATACAGCATTATATTGTTTTAGACCAAACCATAGAGCTGTTGCAGGCGCTACTTCCATCTCTTGAGGATAGTAAGTTGTCTGAGATTCGCAAGCTGCTTGAGAGCAAGCTCCCGCAATCCAGCGCTGATATCGCGCCGGGCCTGGTGCCGAATGTCATGACGGGTCGAATTGCGAATCGGTTGGAGCTTATGGGGCCAAACTACTTGATTGACGCTGCATGCTCTTCTTCTTTGCTGGCCGTGAATGCCGCGATCGATGAATTGCGCAATGGCCGAAGTCGCATGATGCTGGCGGGCGGGGTTAATGCCTCACTACCGGCTGAAGTCTCTGTTATCTTTACGCAGCTTGGCGTTTTGAGTAAACGTGGAAAGGTGCGCCCTTTTGAAAAAGGAAGTGATGGTACTCTGCTTGGCGAAGGGCTGGGCATTGTCGTCCTGAAAAGGGTGTCTGATGCAATTGCCGATGATGACCGCATATACGCAGTTATTCGCAATATTGGGCAAGCAAGTGACGGCCAAGGTCATGGCTTGTTGGCTCCCAGTGTTGAGGGAGAGGCGTTAGCTATCGAGAGGGCATACACTGCAAGTGGCATTGACCCCTGGACAATAGAATTGATCGAAGCTCATGGTACCGGTATCCCGTTGGGGGATAAAACAGAAATATCTGCGCTAAAAAAAGTATTTGGAGAACGAAAAGGGGCACATGGCAGCGTTGCGATTGGATCAGTAAAGTCGATGATCAGTCACTGTATTCCCGCGGCAGGGATCGCAGGTATGATTAAGAGTGTATTATCCCTGCACCACAAAATTTTACCACCGACACTCTGTGAGACTATTAGCTCGGAATTAGGGATCGAAGGTACGCCGTTTTATGTCAACACCACAACCAGACCATGGATATCTCAACCAGGGACTTTACGCCGTGCAGGCATTAATTCCTTTGGTTTTGGCGGCATCAATACCCATGCAATTCTTGAAGAGGCTCCGGAGCAAGCACCGAAGCCCCTGAAGTTCTCACCATGGCCGGTTGAGCTATGTGTTTTTTCTGCTGAAAGCATTGATGAATTAGGGGCCAAGTTGAATCAGGTGGCGAGCCTGGCAGAAAAGAATTCTGACTGTGTGGTATGCGATATTGCTGCTGCATTGGCTGCTCAAGATACAAATAGTCAGTATCGCCTGGCTATGGTTGTAAAAGATGCAGAAGACCTCGCAAAGAAAATTAAGCAAGCATTAAAGCGTCTTAAGGATAATGCTGACCTATGCTGGTCGACACGCAATGGCATTATTTACAGCAGGAGTCCTATAGATGGCAAATTGGCATTCATGTTTCCAGGAGAGGGCTCGCAATATCCAGGTATGTTCGCGGATCTAGCCTCATATTTCGATGAGGTTCGAAACTGGTTTGATTTTTGGCGAGGACTGTATAGCGACGCACCAGGTGAGTCCCGAACTGATATTGTATTCCCGCCGCAAAGTGAATTGACAGATCAGCGTCGCAAAGAGCTTGAAAAACGCTTGCATGATATGGATGTCGGTTCAGAGGCGGTTTTTATTGGCGGCCTTGCGATGCACGCCTTGCTTGATTCGTTGGGAGTGAAGCCGGATGTAATGCTTGGGCATAGTACTGGTGAGTCAACGGCTCTAGCGGCTTCAAGGGCAATAGATGCTGATGATTTATCGCACCTGGGTAATTTTATTCGGGAGCTTAACAAGGTTTATCAGCGTGTACTTGATGAAGGGAAGATTCCTACCGGTGCATTGTTGACTGTGGGAGCCTCACCGCAATCAACCGTTGAGGAGCATATCGCTGCCTTAAATAAAGACGTTGTGATTGCGATGGATAACTGCGCTAACCAGCTTGTGCTCTTTGGTGATGAAGAGTCGATTGAGGCTTTGCAACAATCATTAAGTACAGCGGGCGGTATATGCGTTCCCCTTCCATTTGATCGTGGCTATCATACTCCGCTTTTTTCTGCGGTCAGTTCGGCATTTCTTGATTATTACGAAAAAATTGGCGTGAAAACGCCGGAGGTTCCGTTGTATTCATGTGCGTCTGCGGATCTATTCCCTGATGATGAATCAGGCGTGAGGAATTTGGCCGCGCGCCAATGGTCAACAAAGGTCCGTTTTAGAGAGACTGTGGTCAATATGCACCGTGACGGCGTTCGATATTTTGTCGAGGTTGGGCCTTCTGGAAATCTCAGCTCTTTTGTAAATGATATTCTTACCGGAAAAGAACACATTTCGGTTGCTACAAATCTACGTCGGAAAAATGGTGTTGAGCAGTTTCTGATATTGCTGTCCCATCTGTATGTTAATGGCAAGGGAGTGAGGCTTGAGCGATTGTTTGATTCTCGTTCAGTTAAGGTTGTAGATTTGGAAAGTGGTGTGCAAAGCAGACAGCCGGGTATTCTTTTAGCTAATACCCTGCCGGTACTGCATATCAGCGATGCTGATCGTGTTATTTTGCAGGATATGCTTGCACTTTCAGAATTGCCAGGCCAAGAGGCCATCCAGAACGATTCCGAGGCGTGGGATCCGCAGGAACAGCTTAATCAGCTTGGTTCTCACAATGAATCAAGAGCAGATGAGCACGTCATGGCGGACTATTTTGATCTCATGCGTGGTTTTTTGAGTCAACAAGGTTCGATTCTGGAAAACTGGGGTATGTATAGGGAAGCTGTACGAGAAGGTGTTGCTTGGGAAAACGGGTACACACCTTTTTTGAATTCGATCACAGAGCTGGACGAGCAACACCTGGCAGCGCAGTGCCGTCTGTCTGTCTATGAAGACAACTTCTTAAGAGATCATATCCTGTCTGGTGCTGTTTCGGAGAATGATCCTGATTTACCTGGACTGTCCTGTGTGCCGCTGATGGTAAGCCTCGAGATTATGGCGGAGGCCTGTGCTTTGTTGGCTGGCAAAACTGCTGTCAGGGTTATCGAGAACGTCAAGGCGTTCAGTTGGGTCGCGTTGGATGACGGTGAACTGACTCTTGATGTACGCGCAGAAGTAATTGGCTCAGGCAGCAACAAATTACGAGCCCATATAATCAATGCCGGTACTGTTGCTGTTTCGGCTGACTTTTCCTTTGAAGGCGACTGGGTCGCCAATGATGTGCCTGTGCTTTCAGAAATGCGAGAATACCGCTGGGGCAGTGACGAGCTTTATTCTACAGGAATGTTTCACGGCCCGGTTTTTCAGAGTATCCGCCGAATCGATGGGTGGAGTGATCAAGGTATTTGTGCAAGCCTGTCTGAAGCGAGTCTTAAGGGTTTCTTTGATGTGGGTGATACACCCAGCATGGTGCTTAACCCTGTGTTACTAGATGCGCTTGGGCAGTTGGCTGCTTATTGGATTGCGCAGCAGGTTGGAACTGATTTTAACAGTTTTCCTTCAACCATAGAGCGCATCGAGCTGTATAGGCAATGTCCTCAAAACATAAGAGGGTTGACGCTGCGGGCGCGTCAGCACCCGCTTGATCCTGCAGTCAGTGATATGGAAGCACCGCGATTATGGCAATTTGAGTGCCTTGATAGCGAGGGGGAGCCATTACTTAGGGCGACAAATCTTGTAAACATCTATTTTCCAGTTCCAAACAGGTTTTATGAGGTTCGTCGTGATCCGTTAAACGGTTGGCTTGGGCATCTTAACAAGACTGCTGGAAACGCAGACGTGATGTTGTGGCAGCTACCACATTTACCTGAAGAATTTTGTACGCAATCCGATTGCATATTCTTACGTATATTGGCGCACGCACTGTTGAGTTTTGATGAGTGTAATGAATGGCGAGAATTGACGACAAATATTCGTCATCGACGTGAATGGCTTCTTGGACGAGCTTGCATTAAAGAGGCTGTAAGGTTCTGGATTTTTCAGGAAACAGGGCGGCTTCTATATCCGGCTGATATTATTGTTCTACACGACAAGCAAGGAGCTCCTTATGTAGACGGATGGTGGAGCAGTAATTTAGTTGAGGCCCCTGAAGTTTCTCTTAGTCACGATAGACGACTGTCCTTGGTAGCTGTAACTTCGCCTCAGCATCCTGTTGGTGTGGATATTGAACACATTGGAAGGATTCAGCATCCCGAACTCATAGAAGGTTCTCTAACTGATAGTGAGCGGAGATTGCTGCGTGGGTTTGCAGATAATGCTTTACAGGAAAAAGTATTACGTATGTGGTGTGCTAAAGAGGCTGCTGCAAAATATTTTGGTTTGGGTCTTCAGGGAAGGCCTGAAAAATTTGAGGTTTCATTTCTAGACGATGATTGGGAGCTGGCTCATGTAAATTATGCAGCGACTGTGTCTAAGGTTGTTGTTAGTTGCGAAAATGAATCGATAGTTGCGATTGCTACCGCGCACTCAGCATGATTAGTGGGAAATAAAATTATGGTTGTATTTACCAAAGAGGCAATTGAAAAAACGCTGGTTGAGATTGTAGAAGATTTAATTCAGGACTGGGGAATAGATCCGGATGACGGTATTACTGGGACCACGCTATTGGTTAATGATTTAGATTTTGCGTCTGTCGATATCATACAACTATGTGTAGCGATAGAGCAGCACTATGATCGTAAAATAGGCTTTCAGGATCTACTTATGAAAGATGGTAGCTATGTTTCGGATTTGTCAATAGCGCAAATGGTCGATTTTTTAGTTGACAGGATTTAAAGGAGAGAAAGATGAGCACGCGTACTTTATTTATTGGTATGGATGGCGCGACATTTAAGATATTGGATGACCTCACAAATACTACCGAAGACAAACAGCCTGTAATGCCTTTTTTATCGAGTATATATGAGGAAGGTGTGCGGAGCAAATTGCTTTCGACTCCAAATCCGCTGACTCCGCCTGCATGGGTGTCTTTGATGACAGGAAGAAGTCCTGGAAATCACGGTATCTTTGATTTTATTCGAGCTGAAGAGCGTGGTAACGATATATTCTTCACGCTATATGACTCACGGGACAGTAAGGCGGAAACAATATGGTCAATCGCTAGTCGCCAAGGAAAGCGCATTGCTGCACTTAACTTTCCTTTTACCGCTCCTCCGCAGAAAGACCTCAATGGCTTTATGGTGCCGGGGTTTATTCCATGGCGTCATCTGCGCCGCAATACAACACCGAGTGATTTCTATGATCGGCTTAAAGTTTTGCCTGAATTTAATCCCAAGGAATTGGCATGGGATTTCGAAAAAGAAAAGCAAGCTGTCAGTGATTTATCTGATAAAGATCGTGAGAACTGGGTCCGCTATCATCTGCCACGCGATAGACAGTGGTTCAGGATTGCGGAATATTTACTTGTCGAAGAAACTCCTGATCTGATGGCAGTGATGTTTGATGGGGTTGATAAACTGCAGCATCAGGCCTGGTTATTCCTGGATCCTAGTTTACAGACAGGTGAGGTCAGTGAGTATCACCAACGCATGCGCAAATTGTGCATGGACTATTTCAGGCAACTCGATGGATTTATTGAAAAGCTAATTAATGCAGCCGGGCCTGATGTACAAGTGTTTATGGCATCGGATCATGGGTTTACGGCTACATACGAGATTGTACGTATTAATGCCTACCTGCACAAAAAAGGCTATCTGAATTGGAAGCTAATGCCCGATACCGAAGAAGCCGCTCGGCGTGAAGAGAGCATGTTTGCGAACCTCGATTGGAAAAATACCACTGCTTATTGTCGCACTCCTTCGAGTAACGGTATAACCATTCGTGTAGCCCGAAATTCCAGTGAAACAGGAATCAAGCCCGAAGATTACGAGACTTTCAGGGAACAGCTGATACGCGACTTGGAAGAGTTGCGAGATCCAGAAACAGAAGAGCGTATAATAACCGGGATATTTAAACGCGAAGAGATTTTTCCAGGGCCGGCAATGAAAGATGCCCCTGACCTGCTATTAGTTTTGCGAGACTTTGGTTTCGTTTCGATCAAGGACAAGGAGCCTATAGTAGAGCAACGTGTAGAAGTCGCAGGAACTCATCATCCTGACGGTGTGTTTTTTGCTTATGGCCCAGGAATCAAGCAGGGAGAAATTATCGATAGACGGAATATTGCCGATGTAGGAGCTACCTTGTTATACAGCCTGGGGCTGGAAGTGCCGAGTGATTTTGAAGGTCAAGTGCCTGAATCGATATTTACAGAGCAACATCTCGCAAAAAATCCTGTGGTCATAGGTGCTGCCACAACCTTCCAAGCGAAGGACGAACAGCCGGAATCTATGTCTGAAGATGAAAAAGATAAACTTATGGCTCAACTAAAGATGCTGGGCTACATGGAATAACGACTATGCCTTTCGTTCAAACTAATGGTATTCGAACCAATTACGTCCAGATAGATTGTGAATCCGGGAATGATTGTGAAGACCTTGTGATGGTTCATGGCTTGGCTACGAATCTGGCTTTTTGGTATATTCATTATGCGTCAGCATTTTCAAAGCGCTATCGAGTTACTTTATATGATCTGCGAGGACATGGCCGATCCAGTATAACTGATAGCGGCTATACACCAAAGAATATGGCTGTAGATCTCCAGCAGCTTCTTGATCATCTGAGCATTGAACGTGCTCATTTTGTTGCGCATAGTTTTGGTGGCGTTGTGGCGTTGAATCTGGCTTGTCTTAATCCTGATCATTTTGCCAGTTTAGTGTTGGCCGATACCCATATTAGTATAGTACGTCGAGTCCAAAAGACAAAAAATTGGGAGTTCGGTAAAAGAATTCAGCCAATTTTAGAGCAGCATAGTCTGGATGTTGATGTAAGAGAACCCTATTTTGGCTACAGACTGTTAAGCGCAGTAGCGCATCTGCAGATCCAGAATGTAGAGATTTCTCAAGAGTTGGAAGACTTGGTGAGTCCTTTAATGGGGAATAATAGTAAACGTACTGCAAACCAGTGGCTGAAATTGATGGGAACAACCCAGGCAGAGAAAGAGTTGATGGGTGATGATGGTTTGTCATTGGATAGATTGCGGAAACTGAACTTTCCGATACTGGCAATGTATGGTGAGTACTCTCAGGCTATGTCCACAGGTGAACAACTTTTGGAAGTGTGGCCACATGCCGATTTTCGCCAAATACGTGGAGCTGGGCATTTTTTCCCGATCACGCGCTCTTCTGAGTTAATGGAAAATTGTCGACAGTTTTGGAATGGTTTGTGAATTTTACGAACAGACTAGGTATATACCCTGGATTTTCGCAGAAAGATTTTAATCTGATAGCCCAGGGAGGTTTTGGCGATGGGCTAAATAACTATGCCCATTCAATGGCTTGGTTTAACGATCATCTTTACGTGGCAACTATGCGTGGGAATTTCCCTTTGATGAAGAAGCGGTTACCGATAGGCTTGGATCCATGGCCTGTGGAATGTCCGGAGAATCCTTTTGATCTCGATTTGCATGCGGAGATATGGCGTTATAGCCCACATGATGACAGTTGGGAAAGAGTGCATAAGGCGCCGACCATTATTGGTAGTCACGGTAAGCCAATTCCGCGAGAACTGGGGTACCGTGGCATGCTGGTTTATCGGACTGATGAAAATGATGTACCGGCACTTTTTGTCAGCACTTGGTCTCCAGCCAAAGGCCCGGGTCCTGTGCTGTTGCGGTCTGTGGATGGCAGAAATTTCGAACTATCCTGTGAGCCTGGCTTAATAGGTCTGCCCGTAACAACTATACGCACCATGACGCAGTTTAAAGGGCGTCTTTATACCACGCCGGCGGGGTCCCGTGGTGGAAATCCAAACGTGTCTGCGCATTCGATAGTCTATGAAAGTAAGGATCCAGCTAAAGGGCAATGGGAGCCGGTAAGTGATTTTGGTTTTGGTGACCCCGGCAATAAGACTGTCTTTGAAATGACCGGTTTTGGTGGTCACCTATATGTGGGTACCTTCAATTTAGAGGGTTATCAAATATGGCGTACCACTGCAGAAGGTGAAACACCTTACCATTGGGAAAAAGTCATCGAATATGGGGCTTATCGCGGTGCGCTTAATCAATGCGTCCTCAGTATGTACCCGTTTAAGGGTGCTCTCTATGTCGGTAGTGCGATACAAGGTGGGGGTATTGATCGACAACACAAAATTGGGCCTGCACCACCAGAGCTAATACGTATTTTCCTGGATGGGCATTGGGATTTGCTGGTTGGAGAGGCTCGCGAAACTACTGATGGCTATAAAACCCCCCTTTCAGGATATTTGCCAGGATTTGACAATTTTTTTAACGGCTATTTTTGGCGCATGTGCGAGCATAACGGATGGCTTTATCTTTCCACTCTTGATTGGAGCTGCGTACTTGGTTATGCGCGAAGGGGAACATGGCCGGAACCGTTTATTAATATTGTTAATCAGCTTGGTGAGCAGTTTATCATGGAAAACCAATCCGGCTTTGATCTATATCGAAGTTTTGACGGGGAGAATTGGGTGCCAGTGACAACAAACGGTATGGGAAACCCTTATAACATGGGACTGCGTACAATGTCTTCGTCTCCATATGGCCTGTTTCTTGGCACCGCCAACCCATTTGGGCCAAAAATTATACCATTGACTGGATATAGATACATTCACAATCCGCGTGGTGGCTGCGAAATTTTTTTTGCTCCAAATCACAAATACTGAATATTTAACAAATTGCCGCTACGAAAATTATTTTTACCAGATCTAAAATAAGACTGTTGGAATCGGTAGTTACGTTAAGGATAGGAGACCAGTGAATCAAGAAGCCCAAAAAGTTGCGATTCCTGTTTTCTTACGTAAAAGATTGCAGGCCTTTCGGGTAGGGCAAGGGAAAGATCAAAGCTATATTGTATTAGATCAAATAGAAGGCCAAACATATAAGTTTGAACCTTGGCAGTTTTTTATTTTGGAAGTTTTGCCTGGATGTGATGACTTCTCAAAACTTGCCTCTGTTTTCGAGGATCGTTTTGGACATTCTATAACAAACGAGGAAGTGGAAGAACTATTTTCCTTGGTTGCCGATAAGAAGCTGTTTGGTCTGCCGGCGATTTCGCACCCTATGTTGGCGGCCTTTAATAAAAGAAGAGCAACTCAGCTTGGCGTAGAGGCACCTGGAGCATCGTTTCAGGGAATAGCTGCCGGGAGTAATTCCAGTGCAAAGGAGGCATCACACGAACCACAAGGGACATCGTCGGCTGCAAGAAGCGCAGAATCCAATAGTAAAACTGAATCAAACCGCGCCGTTAACACAGATGAAGAGCCATTGCCCGCGGGGGTGCGTGATGCAATAGGTCTTGACGATACCATGCGCAAAAAAGGATGGAAGCTGTTTAACCCTACCCGGTTGATAAAGCTAATCCAACCGTTGCTATTACCTTTAAAACATACAATTTATTTACTTCCGATACTACTAATCGCAGCTCTTTTTATATCTGCCCGCCATGCTCTTCTTATTGAAGAAGATTTGATCCGTTTGCGTGACAGCAAATCATTTATTGAGCACGCCTTGCTCAGTATGGTCACTGTTAACTTATTAGTGACATTGGTGACAGCGATAGTCGCTTATACCTACCGTGCAACAGTGAGCGGCTTCTGTATCGTATTTGTTATGGGCTTTTTCCCTCGCTTTATGGTCCGGATTGGCCATGTGCGGCAGCTCTTACGGCGTGAACGGATCTGGTTGCATGCTGCTCCTCTATTGCTACGTTTGGGGCTATTTAGTTTCGGCATATTAATGTGGTTTAATACAAGGACTATGGACGGTTTCCTATCCCCTTTCGGACTGATTATAGCTGCTGCCAGTATGATTTCCTTCTTTATAACAGTAAATCCATTGGTAAAAAGTAGTGGTTATCACTTACTGGCTGCCTTTTTGAATGAGCCACGCCTGAGGGGAAAGGCGTACATGGCGCTCTTTAACAAGTTCCGAGGTAATGTCTACAAAAAAGCAGATAATAATGTGTTGGCGGCCTATGCATTAGCATCCATATTATTCATGGTAGTAATATTTGCTGTAGTTCTTCTTCTTTTTGGACGCTTTCTAAAAATACACCTGGGAGGTGCCGGTGTATTGTTGATCGTGTTTATAAGCCTGACTCTATTATTGCGCATGATCACAAAGTTCAAAAAAATCGAGCAACTCTATGAACGTTCGGTCCAATTTGAACGTTGGCGTGACCGTACGCTCCCAAAAGTAGAAAATGATATAGTAACCAAGGAAAGCCAAAACGTATTAATGACATATTTAAGGCGGGCTCTATTTTTTTTATTTTTGGTAGTGCTGTTTGTACCATATAATTATGAACCTGGTGGGAATTTTGTTATCTTGCCAAATAAGCAGCAGGAAATTACAACAGAACTTAGCGGTATCATTGATGAAATTTACTTTGATGGTGGCGAGACCTTAAAAAAGGGTACTGTAATTGGACGGCTTTTCTATAGTGATTACTTGGCTCAGGTGAAAATTTACACTGCAAAAATGCAAGAACAACAAGCAGTGATTAATGAATTAAAATCCAGGCCTAAGCCTGAGGAGGTTCAGCTGGCAGAACGTGTCTTAGAAGTAGAAAAGACACGAGCTCAATTCAGTAAAGCAAAACTAAGTCGTCTTGAGAAGCTTTATGAAGAAAAAACGATTTCGTTTGAAGATCTGGATGATGCGCGGCGAGAGTATGGAATCGATCTTGAGCAAGTAGAGGAAAAACGAGCTAACCTCGAACTTATAAAGTCGGGGGTACCACCTGATAAAATAGCTTCCACAGAAGCTAAGTTGCAAAGTTTGAAAGAGCAGCGTGATTACAACCAACAAAAAATCGAGCTTTCAGTTTTTTATATGCCATTTGACGGCAAGCTTATAACTATGCATCTTAAACAAAAGATTGGTAGTTATTTTGATAAAGGGGAGACACTCGCAGTGGCTGAAAATACAGATCAGGTGGATATCCAGATCGAGGTACCTGAGTCTGATATAGGTTACGTTGTAGAATCGGCAAGAATCCGGGCCCGCCCCCTCGCGTATCACAGTGAAGACTTTACCGGTGTTGTTACGGCAATTGACGCAGAGGTGACAGAGACTCGCTCTGGCAAGGTGGTTAGGGTTATCACATCAGTAGAAAATAAGGATAGTCGATTAAAAGCAGGAATGACTGGGTACGCGAAAATCAGTTGTGGAACGCTGCCGGTTTGGAAAATTTTGTCGTTGGATATCGTTCGTTTTGTCAAAGTAGAAGGTTGGTCATGGCTTCCCTGAGTAGATGATTTTATTCAAGGAGCTAAGGAGTATCACGTGAAAAATCATATCGTTTTCGTTATTATGGACAGTTGCCGTTTTGATACATTCAATGCTGCAAAAACACCCAATATTGATCGCATTGGGAAAGCGGAAAAGCGCTTTACTTACGCTTCGTGGACCGCACCATCACACTATGCATTCACCATGGGTATGATGCCACATACCAACCCGACCCACGTTTTTGCCTCTGAAGTTTACAAAGAAGAGTTTGTCTTATGGACTGACAGAACGGGTTGTTCAGAGATATCTTTCAGAGATTTTTTGCCGGAATTATCACTACCCAAGGTACTTAATAAGCTCGGTTATCGCACGGTAGGTCGAGTCTCATTGCCGGTGCTCAATCAATATACCTTGATCAGCAAGTACTTCGATGATTACAAACTTATGGAAAACCATAATGACTTCGCCAGGATGGTAGAGGAGATCGATTTCCCTAGTAGTCAGCCACACTATTACTTTCTCAATCTTGGTGAGACTCATTACCCCTATATGCTATCTGATAAAGACCTGCCTGTTATATCTGGTGTTCACGGTGTTTTTAAATCCCTCGGGGGAGAAAGAAAGAAGAATGCGGCTAAAACTGATCAATTTTTCGATTTAGAACAGATGAAGATGCTTCATAATCAACAAATAAAATGTGTTGAATATATCGACAGTCAAATCGGTAATCTGATGAATAAAGCACCGAACAATACCTATTTTATTATTACTTCCGACCACGGTGAACTTTTCGGCGAAGATGGCTTTTTTGGGCACGGACCGATTATGCACGAAAAATGTTTCGAAGTGCCATTTGTCGAAGGACTTCTTAAATAGTCGTTAACTAAACTTACAAAAACTATGGCTGCTCCTCTGTTTCTGCTGGCTCCACCAAGATCCTATACATCGCTGATCAACGCAATGATCGGCCAACATCCTCAAACGTTTGGTTTGCCTGAGCTGAACCTATTCAATGTTATAAAAATCAAGGATCTCTGGCGCCGGGTGTCCCGTGAAATTGGGGGAGACAGTAATCGTCGTCACGGATTGCTCAGAGCCGTGGCCGAGATCTATGCGGGAGAGCAAACACCTGCAACTATTACTATGGCCCAATATTGGGCTGCTGCACGAGAAGATCAAACTACCGGAGAGGTGTTTCTTGAGTTAGTAGCCAAGATAGATCCTCTGATTCCTGTTGAAAAAAGTCCTGCTTATACAGTATCTATGCAACGTCTCACACGCATCTACGAGACATTTCCAGATGCCCGCATCATTCATCTAGTTCGTCATCCTATTCCACAAGGCAGATCAGTCATGAACCTTAACAAAGGGATCTTTGCTTATTTTGTCAACGCGTTCGATTTTGAGGATAACCGTGCAATTGTCGACCCACAGATTGCCTGGCACGATATAAATATAAACATTCTCAACTTTCTAGACATGGTGCCTAAAGATCAACAAATACGTATAAGGGGTGAGGAGTTCATGGAGCATCCCCAAAAGCATTTGGCAATTATATGCCGCTGGCTTGGGATTCGTGATGACGATGACGCCATCGAAGCAATGATGCATCCGGAACGATCGCCATTCGCCTGTTTTGGGCCAATTTCTGCGTTATTTGGTAACGATCCTAATTTTCTCCGTGGCCCTGCTTTTCGCCAACATACACCCAAAATACCACCACTAGATGGGACTCTCCCATGGCGAGATGATGGTAAAGGGTTACGCCCGGAAGTGATTGATCTTGCGCAAGAGTTCGGTTATAGGTGACGAATCAATGAATTACAAGCAGTCAGTGAGGGTAACAAGTGACCAAGCCAGTCGAGCCCGATAAGCCGACAATGCAACTAAGGGATAGGAAGAAAATCGGTTTGATTGATACTGAACCGAAAAGTTCAAGGCAGACGCCTGAGGGGCTAACTACTCAGCAGCAGGCCCTACGTGAAGCAGCTATCAAACATTTTAAAGCCAATAAGGTTAAAGCATTCATAGCAGAGCAGATTAAGCATGTTAATGCTAACCGGCAAATTGGCGATGGAATCCGCTTTCTCTTCGATAACCATGGAAATCCGCCAGCTAATGTACCCCTCGAAGATATTTTTGCGGAGCGCAAGAAAATTGAAGCCCAAATTCGCTGGTTAGAGGCACTCTGTTCAGAACTGCGTAATAACCTCAGTAAGGTAAAAGAGATTGAAGACCTTGCCCTGGAGTTAATCGGCCAAGGTCAAGGCAAGGCGTGATTGATTCCAACTTGTTTCTTGAACAAGCAGTGATAATAATTGATAGGAGAAATGTTAAAATGTTTATGTCATTACGGATAATGTTATTCACACTACTTTTTACTACCATGATTTACGGAGTTGTTGCTGCAGAAAAAGGACAATCACAAGTTCATGAACTGGTTGTAGGTGGTATTGATCGAAGTTACATTGTTTACAGGCCGATGCTATCGGACACCAAAGATTTACCCCTAATGATTGTTCTTCATGGTGGCATGGGTAACGCCGAATACATGGAGAAAATGACTGGGATGAATGAGGTTGCCGACACTGGCAAGTTTATTGTGGCATATCCAAACGGTACCGGAGGTCGCTTTCGTTTTATGAAAAACCGAAGGACCTGGAATGCAGGTAGCTGTTGTGGACAAGCGATGAAGAAGAATGTCGATGATGTCTTGTTCATTGAAAAAGTTATAGAAGATATCGATTCAAAATTCTCAATTGACACTCGGCGAGTTTATGTTACAGGAATGTCAAACGGTGCAATGATGGCATACCGTCTAGCTTGCGAAATTCCCGATAAGATAGCGGCCATCATCCCAGTATCCGGTACACTTGCTGTTGACAACTGTGATGGTGCTCAAGACGTTCCTGTGTTACATATTCATGGCGATCAAGATAAGTACGTGCCTATCGCCGGGGGCAAAGGTGAAAAAAGTGTGGCAGGGGTAGCCTATAGATCGGTGCCCGATACTATAAAACTCATTATTCGACCACGTCAATGCCTCGCTCCTGAACAGAGAACCCTGAACGGTGGGATCCAGAAATCTTTATATAGCTGTAGCAATGGCGCACCAGTCAAACTCATTATAATCAGAGGAGGGGAGCACGCTTGGCCTGGTGGTCATGGACGTAATAATAA
>JAUXDF010000355.1 GCA_030618505.1 Spongiibacteraceae bacterium
GTCGGCTTTAAAGACTGCGATTATGCACTGCTGGTTGGCGCCCGCCCCCGTGGCCCCGGGATGGAACGTAAAGATCTGCTCGAAGCCAACGCCGCCATCTTCTCCGTACAAGGCAAGGCCATCGATAAAGTCGCCAGCCGTGGCATCAAGGTACTGGTTGTCGGTAACCCTGCAAACACTAACTCGCTGATCACTCAGCGTAACGCGCCTAGCATCAACCCACGTCAATTCACCGCGATGACCCGTCTGGATCATAACCGCGCGATGAGCCAAATTGCCGAAAAGACTGGCAACGAAGTTACCGACGTGACCAATATGACTATTTGGGGTAACCACTCAGCGACCCAGTATCCTGACCTTTTTAATGCCAAGGTTAAGGGGCAAGCTGCGATGGATCTGGTTGATCAAAGCTGGTTGGAAAGCAACTTTATTCCCACCGTACAGCAACGTGGTGCAGCGATCATCAAAGCACGTGGCGCCTCCTCTGCTGCCTCTGCTGCTAATGCCGCTATCGATCACATGAACAGCTGGGCACTTGGCACCGATGGCGACGACTGGGTCAGCATGGGCGTATACAGTGATGGCAGCTATGGTGTTACCGAAGGTCTGATCTACTCTTTCCCTTGCCGCTGCAAAGATGGCGATTGGGAAATCGTTCAAGGTGTTGAGGTTAACGAATTCAGCCAGGCTAAGTTAAAAGCCACTGAACAGGAACTGACAGAAGAGCGTGACGCGGTTAGTCACCTGCTTCCTTAAGCAGCTTTTGAAGATAGTTAAAAAGGCGCCTGATTGGCGCCTTTTTTATTTCATCCTCAACATGAATGGCGGTGTTGGCTATCACATATAGTGTCATTTCAACACAGATAATGTCTGAAAAGTGCCCTTTGCGGACTTACAAATGCGCAATAAATGGTGGTTTAGAGTGGCTGGTGTTGAGTTGGAAATCTTTTAAACAGTGCCACAAGAAGAAGCCGCTCTTCCCCACATTTGCCCTACAACAACTCCCTCTTCTTTATCAAATAGCACAAAGGCATTATATAATTTCTGGTTAAAATTGTTTACCATGCGGGCTGCCAGCTGTGGATTGGGCACTTAATAATACAAATAATAAATAGAGATAGAGGGTTCAAGCATGAAAACCATTACTTTTGCCGTAGCAATCGCTTCGGCAGCATTAACACTGGGCGCAGGTTGTATCCAAGATTACGAACCACCTCAACGGCTATGGTACCTGGATCTTGATGGTGATGGATATGGAGACGAGAACGATGTTAATCCAGTGTTATCAGTCACAGACCCAAGTGATTCAACTGCGTATTCATGGAGGAATACGGACTGTAATGACGCTAACCCTGATGTTCTTCCAGGTGCTACTGAAATCCCTGATGGAATTGATAATGACTGTGATGGCGTTGTTGATGAGTTATATGAAATTGGCGATACAGGGCCAGCGGGCGGTATAGTGTTTTATTTGGACGAGACGGGTGAGCACGGCTTTGAGGCAGCGCCTGAAGATCAGGGCTGGGCTGAGTGGGGATGTGCCGGTACGAACATTACTGGAGCCGAGGGACAGGCCATTGGCACTGGAGCCCAAAATACCACTGATATGTTGGCAGCGGATTGTTCACCTGTTACAGCGGAAAATGCTCTAGCCGCTGATTTGGTGGCTAACTATGCCTTAAACGGTTTTGAAGATTGGTTCTTGCCATCAAGGTTCGAGCTAAAAGCATTGTATGATGCACATATTGTTACTGTTGGGTTTGGAGATTGGGGGCATTTCTGGAGTTCGTCGGAGCTTGCCTTATCGGCTTCGTCGAGTTACTACTCGTTGTTTAACTTGGGAGGGCATACACAGACTGGCGGGAAGTCGAATACATATAGGGTGCGTGCTGTTCGGGCTTTTTAACTATTTTGTTTTACCACGAAGCAGTCGATTTTTTAAGGCGCTGTATTACGATTTGCAGCTCTACAGGGATACGTTCAATGGATTCTGATAATCTTTGAATGTAGCGGCTCGACTGGTATGACAGGGTATGAGTCGATACAGGCCAGTTAAGAAAAATGGATGAATAATAAGGAGAACGGTGATGATGATTAAACCAAAGTATCTGAATGCTTTATTAACTACCATAGCATTATCTACTACAGGCTGTATTAGTAGTGGCTTTCCTCCGGGGGATTTTAGCTCTCAAGTTTGGGTATCCATTGGTGGCAGCATTACAGGACTGGAGCCAGGGGAAGAAGTCTTACTGGAACTTTATAATAGAAACTCGTCCGCCGATAATTTGCGAGAGACACAGACTTATACTGCCAATGGTAGCTATTCTTTCGAGACTCAACTCTCGTCCTACCGTACTTATGCAGGCAACGTCTACCCCTATTATGAAGTTGTCGTTAAAAATCACCCCGACGGAAAATTTTGTACGGTTGACCGGCGCAGGGAGAAAATCGCGAAGGCAGATATCGATCATGTAACAGTGAACTGTGGCACCGCCCAGATCCCTGATCTGTTGGTCAACTTCTCTGATTCCGCCTTCGCTTATTGCATTAATCAAATGGCCTACGAAGATGGCTACACAATGATGGATGAAGTATTGAGGCTCGATTGTGCCCGGAAAGGAATCACCGACCCGACCGGCATCGAATTGCTGCCGTCGTTGGTATATTTGGACATTGAGGGCAATAGCATAGGTAGCTTAGATCTAAGCCAGCAGGTTGAGTTGAACACCCTGAATGCAAACGACAATGGGCTGATTAGTCTGAACGTTTCCAGCAGCACGAAGCTCGACACCGTCAGAGCTGCTGACAACGTGCTGACCACGATAGATTTTTCCAATAATCTGCTCATTGATGAAATCGATCTTAGTAACAACAGCCTCACAAGCATCAACTTAACCGGACTCGCCGGTCTCGCTAAGCTGCTTTTGAATAATAACAATCTTGAAGTAATCGATACCAGTGATTTGGAAACACTTAACCGCATCGAACTGAGTGATAACCAAATCACAACTATCGATTTATCAAATGTACGCTTTGAAATCTATGAGGTCGAGCTTTGGCGTAATCCTTTAACTCAGGAAACGATTGACGACCTTGAGTTACTTAAGGCTGCTGGCTATATCGATCGGCTTTGGTATTAATCTGAATTCGCATGAGTGACCTTAACAGCCAATGAATGACCATGAAAATTGGGCAACCTGTGTGAGCATCTTGAAATGAGCTGAGCTATACCTGTAGTTAGGCATAAAGGCTCAACAGTTTAATCGTGTGATTAATACCATTATCACGATATGGCGTCATTATGGATAAGCAGTCAAGATGATCGAACGCATCGAGAACTCGCTGGTTATATGAGGTTTTGGTGAGGCGGTATCCCGATCACTTGCCTGCAACCGTCGGGGCAACTGGTGGACTGTCCCGGTGCAGTCCATAGTTTCCAAACTTCAGTTATGGTGTTCACAGCCTGGCATATTTGAATCGTTAAATGACGACGACATCAATTAGCTTGCTCAATGGATAATATTCGCTAGCGGCTGACAACAGTACTATAAGCCTTACCCAAATTCTAAATATCTTCAGTTTAATCAATAGCTGCTATTGGCATTGATTGACACCAAGCGGGATTTGCTCTGAGCGCAGAAAGGCTAGTGAAAATTGAATTCTAAACACGTAACAAATGAATTTTTGAGAGAAATTCTGAGCGGCAGCTATTCCGTTATATTTTGAAAAACCTTGATGTTTTGGCGGTCTGCTTACTTAGAGAATTCAAGAAAAAACCTTCAGTGCTCCAATGACAGCAAATGGCAC
>JAUXDF010000183.1 GCA_030618505.1 Spongiibacteraceae bacterium
TGTTAATGATTAGCCTACTGACCGCCTGGAGCCTATGGAGCCATCGTGACAAACCCATTGCCATACAGCGCTACGATAGCGCCGAATTAAAAGCGGCAATATGGGAAGCCAAGTGGGAAATTCCACTACCATTTTTAGTCCTGGCGGGCATCTACGGTGGATTCTTTGCCATCTCCGAAACCGCAGCGGTCACTGTCATCTATGTACTGATCGCTGAAGTGCTGATCTATCGGGAGATCACCTGGCGAGAACTATCCCCGCTAGTGCAAAAATCAATGACCATGGTAGGTGGTATTCTACTCATCCTGGCCGTATCCATGGCCTTCACCAACCTGCTGATCGATGCCGAAGTGCCCACCATCCTGTTTGAATTTATTAAGACCCACGTCGACAATAAATTAACCTTCCTGATACTGCTAAACATCTTTCTGCTGGTACTGGGTGCCATCCTCGATATTTTCGCAGCAATAGTCATCGTCGTACCGCTAATTTTGCCCGTTGCCCACGCCTACGGCATCCACCCGGTACACCTGGGTATTATCTTCCTGGCAAATATGCAGATTGGCTACTTCACCCCTCCCGTGGGTATGAACCTGTTTATCGCCAGCTACCGCTTTAAAAAACCCATCACCGAACTCTACAAGGCGACCCTGCCCTTTATGTTTGTGCTGATGGTAGCGCTGCTACTGATTACTTATATCCCCTGGTTGAGCTTGGTGTTTATATAAGACTGCAGCCTCCTCAACTGCGCTTTCCGGCTTAATGGCGGGCGACTAGGGTGGGCGCCTTATGCGTTTTAGTGAGTACGGGGGCAATTTTGGATCAAGGGAGCGGGGAGAACACGTCTTTTTGTGTTCTCACGAGCGAGCGCCAAAATTGCCCTCGCACGCAGCGTCAAGAAACGCATAGAAGCCCACCCTTGGCGCCCGCCATTAAGACACACCACTAACGCCCCCTATCTACACCCACAATAAATGCTATCCAGTTCCCACTTTCTTCACCCAATCATCGCCCAAGCGCTAATTCACGCTAAAATTAATCTTATATCTGACCCCTTGGCCAATAGACGCGATATACACCGTGAAAAAATTCCTCTCCATCCTGATACTGCTGCTAGCAACATTGGCCGCCGTCCTCATTATTCGCGCAATGTCAGTAGAACCACCGCGGCGAGAAGGCAGCACACAAAAAGTCCTGTTTCAACCCGATGCCGCCACCGCAGCAGATCACCTTGCCTCTGCCCTGAGCTATCGCACCGTTTCCCACGATAGCAAAGCACTAACAAACACAACAGACACTGAATTCCTCAACTTTCAAACCTTTCTTGAACACAGCTACCCCGCCGCCCACAGCGCCATGGACAAAACCCTCATCAACCAATACAGCCTGCTCTACCACTGGCAAGGCAGCGACCCCCAAAAGAAACCAATACTGCTGCTAGCACATTATGATGTCGTTCCCGCGACGCCCCCTGCATCAGCAAATGAAACAAGCGACCAAAAAGAAACAAACCCCTGGCAACACCCACCTTTTGCCGGCCACATCAGCGAGGGCTACATCTGGGGACGCGGCGCCCTCGACGACAAAGCCAGCCTGATCGCCATCATGGAAACCATTGATGCACTAGTGCGCGAAGGCTACCAGCCAAAAAGATCCATCTACCTCGCCTTTGGTCACGATGAAGAAATTGGCGGCAAAAACGGCGCCATGCAAATAGCCAAACACCTCGCGGAGAAAAACCTGCGCTTTGACTTCATCCTCGATGAAGGCAGCATGATCGCCGTCGACATGATCCCCCAACTTGACTACGCCATCGCCGCCATTGGCCCTGCAGAAAAAGGCTATCTGAGCCTCAAACTATCCAGCCAGGCCAAAGGCGGACACGCCTCCATGCCACCACCACAAAGTGCCATTGGCCAACTAGCCAGCGCCATCCACAAACTCGAGCAAAACCCCTCCCCCATCGACCGGGAACTATCCCAGGCACTGTACGATGAAATCTTGCCACACATGCCCTTTATAATGAAAATCATCCTCGCCAACCGCTGGCTTTTCACCCCACTGATAGACTGGACCATCAGTAACAATCCAAACCTCAACGCAGGCCTGCGGACCACACTGGCAACCACCATGATTCAAGGCGGCCATAAAGAAAACGTATTGCCCAGCACCGCCAGTGCAACACTGAATATAAGAATCCTACCGGGAGACACTATCGCGGCGGTGATCGCGCGCGTAAAAGACACCATCGACAACGAGCAGATCAGCATCGACATCCTTGGCACAGCCAATGAAGCCTCAGCTGTAACCGATACCAAAGGCTCCGCCTATACACTCATCCGCCGCACCATTCACCAACTCAGCGGCAACGACAACACCCTTGTGGTACCCAGACTGGTAGTCGCCGCCACCGATGCCCGCCACTACCAACATTTATCCGATCAAGTACTGCGTTTTATCTACCTGCCAGTAAGCCCCGATACCATCTCCGGCATTCACGGCGACAACGAGAAAGTTGCCATTGAGGATCTTGCTCAAGCCATTCGTTTTTATTATCAACTCATCCGCAATGCAGACTCTTTACACTAGCAGGTTAAGGGTCTGGGGATTTTCCCTCCTAAAAAGACACTATCCTCTACAGCCCCCGTCAGCCTTGGCTTCTATCTAGAGGGACATTAAATTTATCCGGTTTTTTTTCAATTTCCAAGCTTTGCCAACCAACAATCAATAAATTACAGCTCAAATGTCCTTTCCGGAGGGAATGTCCCTAGCACCCCTATTACCTGCCTGTTAAAAACCCTATCGAGAATTTACAACGCGGCCTGAATTATGCAGCTACAGTGATTTCAGCAGGCCGTTTGCGTCGAGCAGGTTTTTTCTTCACTGTAATTGTTATGTCACGATCCAATGCGGTCATAAACTTAAGCAGGCGATCTAAAGAGAATTTACTTAATTTGCCTCTTTGCAGGTCTGAGACGACAGGTTGCTTTACACCTAGTAAGGCACAAACCTCTTTCTGCTTGAGATCGCGGTGCTCGATGATATCCACGATTAACCTTAAAAGCTTAGCTCGCACCATACTGTCCTTTGGATCAGGTAAGCCAAGGTCAGCAAATACGTTATCGCTACCTTCTTCAAATATGATGTCTTCTTTCATAATCTTACCCTTTACTTACTATTCCCGCTGTAATGTTCTTCAGCCTGTTTCAAACGCTCTTTTACCAGGTCGATATCACTTTTAGGTGTTGCAATCCCTTTCTTCGACTTCTTCTTAAAGGCGTGAAGAACATACACTACACCTTTAAATTTCACGGTGTACATAGCTCGATATGTATCACCATCATGATCTTCTACAATCTCAAGAGTACCAGCTCCTTTAAAACCTTTTAATGGTTTTGCGCTCAATGGCTTTTCGCCATATTGAGCATCCTTGAGAGCCATTCCCATATCATGCTTCACATCATCAGGAAAACTTTGTATTTCCTTCTTTGATGCTCCCACCCATACAACTGGCTTTTTAACTTTCTTCATAATTATATATAACAATATTGTTATAAAAATGCAAGTACAAAATATAGAAAATTTGTTATATTTTATACCCTTTCTTAATTATTCCAGTACTGTATGACAGGATATACAGGTTTCTGTCTACAAGCCGTATCCAACAAAATTACGCTAATAGCCACCTCCCCTTAATTTCCTCCGCTTTTCTTCCGTCCTTCCCTAATCTATCTATAGCCAAAGTTATTGGCCGTGGGCAAAGCGCAGGAAGAGCGCAGAAAGCGGCGACTTACCGTTCTGACTCAAAGATTCGCTTTGAAGGCCGATCTTGTGTAGCTGCTGCCGCCTATCGACCAAGCGAGCGAGCAATTAGCCAACCATCGAGAGGGTAGAGACAGCGACTTTTCAGGAAAATCTCACAATGCGGGGAAGGGGGCCGGGGATTTTCCCTCCTAAAAAGACACTGCCCTCTACAGCCCCCGGCAGCCTTGGCTTCTAGAGGGGCATTAGATTTATCCGGTTTTTTCGGTTTCCAGGCTTTGCCAACCAACAGTCAATAACTTACAGCTCAAATGTCTTTTCCGGAGAGAATGTATAGCACCCCAGGTTAAACCCTACAACTTAGCGATCCTTATCAAAACGGATCAAACCCTCCTGCACTGTGGAGGCGACCAATTGCCCATCAAGGTTAAAGATATGGCCGCGAGCCAAACCTCGCCCACCAGAACCGCTAGGACTGTTTAACTCATACAGCAGCCAGTCATCAACACGAAACTCCCGATGAAACCAGATCGCATGATCCAGGGAGGCCACCTGCATACCTTTAGTCCAGTTCGTTAGTCCATGGTGGCGCAAAGCAGTAACCAGCAGATGATTGTCAGACGCATAGGCCAAAATCTCCTGATGCTGAGTCAGATCATCGGCAATATGACCGCCGGCTTTAAACCAGACATAGTTTTTATTGGCGGCTTTTTGAGGCTTAAGCGGATCAACCGGCTCAACCTGCCGGTACTCTATAGGCCACTCAAGCCGAGAGTTAACAGAATCCCCTAACACCTCCTGATAATAGACCTTATCACTCAGCAGCCCATCCGGCCCTGGTACGTTCGGCATAGCACCCTGGTGATCCAGGCCCTGCTCCGCTTGCTGGTAGGAAAGCGAGACATTAAAAATCGCCCGACCATGCTGAATTGCTACCACCCGCCGTGTAGTAAATGAGCGTCCATCACGTATGCGATCCACCTCATACACAATAGGCACATCGGCATCACCCGGGCGCAAAAAATAAGCATGTAAAGAGTGCAAGATAAAGGGTGAGGCAACCGTTCGTTGCGCAGCATTAATTGCCTGCGCCAAGACCTGCCCGGCATAAACATGCCCTCTGGCAGAATCCAGGGTGACACCTCGAAAGATATTAATTTCGATTTTTTCCAGATGAATATTATCAATCAGATTTGCTAGGGCTTTACTCATAAAGTCGTCTCACAGTCTTATATTCCCGGCTTATTATTCCGGCACAGTCCTATTGCGCTGTTACTTTAGCTATTGGCTTTTTGGAGCTTAGCGCTAGCCTTAACTAAAACAAACGCTAATTAGTGCCCATCCAGAAACTGGTAGCTTTCGAAAATTAAATCCGGTCATAGCCAACGCCAATCTTGCTCCTAGGCCTTTTCAAGGCCTTTAAGTCGCAAGATTGGCATTGGCCATGACCTCTTTGTTTAATTTCTGGATGGGCACTAACTAAAACAAACGCTAATTATAGGTAATCTGCAGCGACTTGTCGCAACAGCTTTTGATCTAGCTTAAGAAAACGGCAACTCTAATCAGCGCACCAATAAACCTCGGATAACAAACACATCCAGTGCGTAAAGATCAGGTTTTTTAAAATTAACGGGTCTATAAACACCCTGCCAATAACTGCTCTGCTTGCTATGCTGTAGGTAGGGGATATATGGGGACGGCCAGCAGTTGCGGGTTCGTTCGCGAAAACGATTACCGACGATGACCATACGACAAAGGAAAATGCAGTATGAAACAACACCCGCTGATTCACTATCCAAGTATTGCCGCTGTATTCACCATTAATATTGATGATATGGATGTCTCAGATCGGGGAAAGGCCGAACTAGCGGATCAACAGATAGAACTAATACATATTGACGCCATCGCCGAAGCTTATCGAGCAGCGCAAGGAAGAAGTAGTGCTGCAGAACGCCTCGAGTGGCGGGGCTCAGTTCAGCACTGAAGTCTACCAGAAGGCTGCGAGTAAAGATCGGCTCGGCGGATCTTCAAGCTTAGGCTGTGCTCCTCAGCGGTGGATCACCAGCTGAGAGCTGTAGACTTAACTGGAAACTTCGCTGGATAATCAGGGCATCCGAACTAGCACGATGACGCTGCAACTGAAGCTCTTCTATCACCTGCGCCTTGGCCTGCTGCCAATATTCAACCTGTGCCTCACTCAGTAGACGGCGGATTGTCTCCAGTTTGAAATTTGGCCACATCCCAACACTATCAAACAATAGTCCCACCCAGGAATTGTCATTCCCCCAGGCATCGCTGTAGAGAGTTTGCCCCTCCAGCTGCTGATTCAGGTAAAGTGCCACCTCTCGTGGATGCTGCCCCTTCTTTTCGAGTACTTCTCTGGATATACCGTGCAGGTCCTGCGCTTGCTGATCCCAGTGCTGCCACTCGGGCAAGGGCTTGATCAGAGTACAATAGCTACTACCATCAGAAAGCACAAAACCGACCTCAATAGGATAGCTCCCCCGACCGAGGCCTGATGCTTCCAAATCAATTACCGATGGCAGATCCGCTCCCCCCCCGCTTCTTTTTACCGCCATTGCCATACCTGTTTATCTACATTTACTTTTCTATGCTTATTGAAAGTGTAGTGCAGGGGGCTGAAAAGCGCCTAATATTCAACCACTTTTTGTATTGATATGAGACACAAATAACAGCGCGCAATGAGAATCAAGCTTGAACGAGGGACTTAGCTAGTGCCCATCCAGAAATTAAACAAAGAGGTCATGGCCAATGCAAATCTTGCGACTTAAAGGCCTTGAAAAGGCCTAGGAGCAAGATTAGCGTTGGCTATGACCGGGTTTAATTTTAGAAAGCTACCAGTTTCTGGATGGACACTAGCTAAGCGCTTTTCACACCAGAGCGAAAGGATT
>JAUXDF010000163.1 GCA_030618505.1 Spongiibacteraceae bacterium
GGTATCGTACACGGCAACCTTCGACCGACAAATATATTGTTTGGTGAAACCGGGCAGGTGAAAATTTCAGATTTTGGCCTTGATGAGCATTATACCGGTCAGGAAGAGCATAATTGGTATCAACCAGCGGAAGAGGAGATGAGTGCTGCCGGTGATATATATGCGGCCGGTATAATATTTTATCAGATGCTGATAGGGGAGCGACCAAAACGTAAACGCCTGCGGCTGGCCTCTTCAAAACGGTTTGAAAAACTCCCTGCCGAATTACAGCGAATGGTTAAGGATATGTTATCGCTAGACGCTAAAAAGAGGCCGTCACACTTTATCGAAGTGGCGCAAACGCTGCGAGAAGTTTGTGGAGATCAGGCCACGGTTATTGTTCGCCCAAAGAAAACAAAAATTAATATTAAACAAGGCGGTGAAGAAAAATCCAAAAAAGGCGGTATACGTTTACTGCTATTATTGTTTATTTTCCTCTCCTTGCAGGGTTATTTATTGACAACCGGTCGTTTACAGGAACTTATAAGCAATTTCTTTCAGTTATTTTAGAATTAGCAGTTAACTGGAGTATCAGGGGTTAGATAGGTAGTGAAAACAGGAGTCGTGATATTGGCCGCAGGCCAATCAAAACGCTATGGTTCAGATAAGCGCCAGTTTATTTTGCCTAATGGTTTAAGTATGCTTGAGCAGGTCATAAACAAAAGTTGTAGTGTGCTGGAGCACTGTATTGTCGTTGTGGATGATAAAAGCTGGTGTGAAAAGCTGGCATCAAAAAATATCGAGGTACTGGTAGCTGATAAAGCGGCATTAGGAATGGGGTACAGCCTTGCTGCTGGTTGTAAAAAAGCGGCTGATTTGAAATGGGATGCTTTGTTGGTTTTGTTGGCGGATATGCCTTTTGTGTCTCCTCAGACTATAGCGTTGGTGCGTGATAAGCTGAGCCAGCATGAGATAGTGGTGCCGGTTTATTGTGGGGCAAAAGAAGGAAATGAAAAAGGGCGTCGAGGACACCCTGTCGGGTTTCAGTCGTGCCATTTTACTGCTTTAACAAAACTTACCGGCGATAGTGGTGCGCGAGCACTTCTCGGTGCACAAACAGATAACTGCGTTTTTCCTGTGGTGGATGATGTGGGGATATTGCAGGATATAGACTCACCACAGGATTGGCAGAATTTTCAAGAGTAAGTGTTTGCAATAACAGATTTATATAATGAGGAATACCCGATGATAACAATACAAGGGGTTTTAAAATCTCTTTCCCTAACTGCGCTAGTTTTTGTTTTAACTGCCTGCGGTTCTACACAGATTAAAGATCCTGATCAGGCAGAAAGGCTGCTTGCCGCCAAATATGCCATTGAGGCGGAATACACCTTGTCTGTATTGGTGAGCAACTGTAAAAAAATGGAGGCTTCCACTCGAAAACATGCTGACCAGGTGCAACAACAATGGTGGGCGGACAATTGGCCATTGGTTGATGCGGCGGATAAAGAGTTTCAGTCTTTTGTGAAGGATGAGCAGCTAAAACACGGTGCACAAACAGGCCAGTTGCTGGCGCTTCGTTTCATGATGGAGCTGGATTTAAAAGCCAGACAGAATATTTATCAATTAACCAAGCATGAAGCGTATCGCGATGATCGCTGTATTCGAGCGCTTGATAAGTATCTTGAAGAAGAGCTGCAATTATCCGAAGATAAAGTTAAACATGCACATTTGCAGTTTTTAAGAGACTATTATGGAGAGAAAATAGCGGACCCTCATCCGGTGCCGGTTATTAACAGCGAGTATTCTGCCCGTCGTGATGTCGGTGGAAAGTCTTTGTATAAAGTGGAGAAGATTGCTGATAAACAACTGTGTGATGATTTTGAAATACTGAGCCTGTTGGAGAAAGGTCCCAAAGAGGTTTACGGTATTTTTTGTGAGGATGGTAAAAATCATATGATTATGTGTAAGTGGGGTCAGTGTGAGGTGGTGAAGGAATAAAGAAGCAGAGCTGTTAATTTAAAGACTGTTATGATCTTAGCATTATGTGCCGCATATTTTTCCAGATATTGAAATATGCCCCAGGGAGGGGGCTAGGAAATGCCAGCTGAACTTGAAGAGCGAAAGCTTCGTTGTGAAATCAGGAAGTTACAAGCAGAAACTATAAAGATATATGAAGATATATGAAGATATGAGCGTTGAACGGGTCAAACTCTATATCTATTCAATGTCCTCTATAGGCGCTATACTCAGCGTAGGCGTTGCAATACTGAAGTACTATAACTAGGAGTTTGTAATGAGTACGGAAAATACTGAGTATACATTCGATCTCAATTATCAAATCGCAGAGATACACCGAAAGAACCGCAATGTTATTCTTGCGGGTGTTATTAGCGGCCTGATTATTTTTGGCCCTCTTGCTTGGATTGCTCTGCGCTAAATCAGTATATGCCTCTGGCGCCATTATGATTTTGTTAGATGAACCCTAATGTCATTAACCTAAGTGCCGATTACTCCGCAGCCAGGATTAGTGTGTCCACTATAACGTGTTGAGTAAAGTGCGTCCCACGTAGTGTTTTGGTAGTGAGTTTGTGAAGCCGGGGAAATTTATAAGTAAATCAATTTCCTACTTCTGCTCCTCCAATAGCCCAATAAATGCCTTAGCCGCATTAGAAACACTGCGTTCCGTATGGTAGATGCAGCCCAACCTTCGGGATAAACTAGCCTCCTTTATCTGTAAACGTGTCAGCTGATCGTCCAGCATGGTCGCCGGTAGTACACTCCAGCCTAAACCAATGGAGACCATCATTTTGATAGTCTCCAAATAGTTGGTTGCCATCAGTGTGTTTAACTTCAACTGATGAGAGGAAAAAACCTCCTTTATTAATTGCCCTGTGTAGGTAGCATCCCCCGGGATAATGGCTGGATGTTGACTGAGTAAGTCCAGGTTCGGATTTTTAACACTTGCCAAAGGGTGGTCATTGGCGACAGCAAAGGCAAGCGGGTCGGGCCAGATTTCCTCGGAGTGAATCTTCTTAAGGGTCTTTGGCGCCAGGGTGACCACCGCTAGTTCCAGCTTGCCATGTAAAACATCATCGTGGGCAGCTTCTGAGTCCTTAAAACTGATATCCAAAGACACGTCTGGGTACTGTTGTGAAAATTGTTTCAGTACCGGCGGTAGGCGATGCAGGCCGATATGGTGACTGATGGCGATACTTAGCTTTCCGCTGATGTCTCCGCTTAAATCACGGATTTCACGCTTGCTATCTTCAATTTCCTGGATAATACGATGGGCGCGCGGTAATAGCTTGCGGCCACCTTCTGTCAGTGATATTTGACGGCCAATACGGTCGAAGAGCTTGTTGCCTAATTCCTCCTCTAGCAAGGCGATGCGTTTGCTGATGGCGGGCTGGGTAACGAAAAGCCGCTCTGCTGCCAACGAAAAAGAGGCTGTTTCTGCGATGGCAATAAAACTTTTAAGTGTCTCTGTATCCATGCTATATCTGCATTTCTCATCTATTCCAGTTGGTTATCCAAAGAATAAAAAATATGAATTTGTTTTATTGTAGCGTCAGGCATAGAATGCGCGCAACTTGATAGTGTTTAAGAACCGATAGAAAGAAGGTGATAGTGATGGCTGGCAAGACTTTGTACGACAAATTGTGGGATTCCCATTTGGTGAAAGAGCGTGATGATGGTACTGCGCTGATCTATATTGACCGGCAATTGCTTCACGAAGTGACATCTCCCCAGGCTTTTGAAGGGCTACGTATAAGCGGTCGCCAGCCTTGGCGTCGTGATGCGAACCTTGCTGTTCCTGATCATAATGTGCCGACCACCTTAAAAGAGCGGCAGTTGGGCTTGGACGGTATAGTTGACCCTGTCTCCAAAACCCAGGTGTTGACTCTGGACAATAACTGTAAAGAGTTTGATCTGCTTGAATTTGATATGAATGACCGTCGTCAGGGTATTGTCCATGTTGTGGGGCCAGAGCAGGGTGCGACCTTGCCGGGTATGACCATTGTTTGTGGTGACTCCCATACCTCTACCCACGGCGCTTTGGGTGCTTTGGCGCATGGTATTGGTACGTCTGAAGTCGAGCACGTATTGGCGACACAGTGTCTGATTCAGAATAAAATGAAAAATATGCTGATTCGTATTGATGGCAAATTGAATGTCGGTGTGACACCCAAAGATGTGGTGCTAGCAATTATCGGTAAAATTGGTACCGCCGGTGGTACCGGTTATGCCGTCGAGTTTGGCGGTGATGTGATTGTTAATATGTCGATGGAAGGGCGTATGACGGTCTGTAACATGGCCATTGAAGCCGGTGCCCGCGCGGGTTTGATCGCGGTAGATCAGTCCACGATTGATTATGTCAAAGGCCGACCTTTTTCGCCTGCTGGCAATGATTGGGATGCGGCGGTTGCACAATGGCAGCAATTGCACAGTGATGACGATGCTGTTTTTGATGCGACCATTGAACTGAAGGGCGAGGATATTAAACCGCAGGTCAGCTGGGGTACTTCACCTGAGATGGTACTGCCAATCGATGGTAATGTGCCTGATCCAACTCAGGAGTCAGATCCGACCAAACGTGATTCCATCGAACGCGCATTGCAGTACATGGGCTTACAAGCAGGGCAGGCGATTGGCGATATTAAACTGGATAAGGTTTTTATCGGTTCTTGCACCAATGGCCGAATTGAAGATTTGCGCGCTGCAGCCAAGGTTGTCGAAGGTCACCGCGTGGCAGACAATATTAAGCTGGCTTTGGTGGTGCCGGGTTCCGGTTTGGTAAAAGAGCAGGCGGAAAAAGAAGGTCTGCATAAAATCTTTACCGCTGCAGGTTTGGAGTGGCGTGAGCCGGGTTGCTCGATGTGTTTGGCGATGAATGCCGATCAACTCGGTGATGGCGAGCACTGTGCATCAACCTCCAATCGAAATTTCGAGGGTCGACAAGGCTTTGGTGGTCGTACCCATCTGGTGAGTCCGCAAATGGCAGCTGCTGCCGCAATTAATGGTCGCTTTGTTGATGTCCGCGACATATTGAAAGAGGGGGCGTAAGAATCATGGAAAAATTTACTGCTGTAGAAGGTATTGTTGCACCACTGAATCGGGCTAATGTTGATACCGACATGATCATCCCCAAACAGTTTTTGAAATCGATCAAGCGTAGCGGTTTTGGCCCTAATCTGTTTGATGAATTGCGCTACCTTGACCGAGGTGAGCCGGATAAGGACTGTACAGGTCGTCCGCTTAATAAAGAATTCATGCTGAACCAGCCTCGTTATGCAAACGCCACGGTACTGCTGTCACGACAAAATTTTGGTTGTGGATCCAGCCGTGAGCACGCTCCCTGGGCGCTGGACGATTATGGCTTTCGAGTGATTATCGCTTCAAGTTTTGCTGATATCTTTTTTAATAATTGCTTTAAAAATGGCATCCTGCCGATAGTGTTGGATGAGGCAGTTATCGATGCCTTGTTTGCCGAGGTTGAATCGACGGAAGGTTATCAACTGACTGTTGATCTGCAAACCCAGCAAATTAGCAAACCAGATGGCTCCGTGATTGCTTTTGAGGTGGATGCCTTTCGCAAGCATTGTTTGTTGAATGGCCTGGATGATATCGGTTTGACTTTGCAGGATGACGAGCTGATCAAAGGCTTTGAAACCAAGTGGCAGCAAAATGCACCCTGGTTATTTAATGCCGGGCAGTGAGTATTGTAGAAACTATGCAGGGTGCGCCTTGCGCTCCATTTGCTGTATGGTGCCAGGTACCTTGGTGCGGGGGCCGCACCCTACGATATGGTAAAACTTTTTTAGAGAGAGTCTGATGAAAAAAGTGGGTTTTATAGGCTGGCGTGGCATGGTGGGCTCGGTTTTGATGGAACGCATGCTGGCTGAAGATGATTTTCGCGATATTGATCCGGTCTTTTTTACCACCTCCAACCCCGGTGGTCAGGGGCCTGCCGTTGGCAAGGATATTCCGCCCTTAAAAGATGCGATGAATATCGATGAGTTAAAGCCCATGGAGGTCATCCTTTCCTGCCAGGGTGGTGACTATACCAAGGCCGTTTTTAGTCAGCTGCGTGACAGTGGCTGGGATGGTTACTGGATTGATGCCGCATCGACCTTGCGTATGGCAGATGATGCGTTGATCGTTCTTGACCCGGTTAATATGGATGTTATCAAGGACGGAATCAACAAGGGTGTGAAGAATTACATCGGCGGTAATTGTACTGTCAGTCTAATGCTGATGGCCATTGGTGGCTTGTTTAACGCCGGACTGGTGGAATGGGTTTCAGCGATGACCTATCAAGCGGCCAGTGGTGCCGGTGCTAAAAATATGCGCGAGCTGATTGCTCAAATGGGTGCTATTGAAGCTTCCGTGGCCGCAGAATTAGCCGACCCTGCCAGTGCTATTTTAGAGATTGATCGCAAAGTGGTAGAAACCATGCGTAGCGATAATTTCCCCACGGATAATTTTGGTGCACCGCTAGCGGGTAGTCTGTTGCCCTGGATCGATCGCCAACTGGACAATGGTCAGAGCCGTGAGGAGTGGAAAGGGCAGGCGGAAACCAACAAAATCCTTGGCTCCGAGCTTAATCCTGTTCCTGTTGATGGCAGTTGTGTCCGTATCGGCGCCATGCGCTGTCATAGTCAGGCCTTAACCATCAAGCTTACCAAAGATGTGCCGATGGCAGAGGTTGAGGCGCTGTTGGCGGGTGCCAATGATTGGGTGCAGGTTATTCCCAATGAGCGCGATGTTACCCTGCAAAAACTCACGCCAACCGCTGTTACTGGTCGTCTTGATGTGCCTGTCGGTCGTTTGCGAAAGATGACCATGGGGCCAGAATATCTTTCTGCTTTTACCGTGGGTGATCAATTATTGTGGGGTGCCGCTGAGCCTTTGCGCCGCGTATTGAGAGTTTTGCTGGAAAGCTAGCGACATTGTCCGGATGTTACGTTTCCTTGCTTCATGTTTGACGCAATTGTAGGATGCACCCAAAAAGCGGGCATAAACGGCCCCCGCGTCTTTCTGACCTTAAGTGCCATATCATTCCTGAATCTTTTTACCCTGTGAGCAGACTATGACCCAAACCTATAATGTGGCGATTGTTGGCGCTACCGGCCTTGTCGGTGAAGCTATTATTTCTATGCTGGAGGAGAGAAAATTTCCGGTGGCGGAAATTTTCCCGTTGGCCAGTGAGCG
>JAUXDF010000250.1 GCA_030618505.1 Spongiibacteraceae bacterium
GCTGGTCAACGCAAATATTGCGACTTAAAGGCCTTGAAAAGGCCTAGGAGCTAGATTTGCGTTGGCCAGGAGCGGACTTAATTTTCGAAAACTTCCGGTTTCTGGTTAGGCACTAGCTAGCGAAAATAACAAATCCAGATAGTTGGCATACTGATTGCTCTTCTCTTATCGCAGGCAAAATATTATTTGCACTGACTGCAAACCAAGCCTGTATATGAGACGAGTAGAAAAGAGATCAGATTATGCCAATCAGCTTTGAAGCAGCACTGGGTATTCATGAACAGGCACTGCACCTGCGCACCAAGCGTGCCGAGGTTTTGGCCAACAATCTAGCCAATGTCGATACTCCCAATTTCAAAGCAAAAGATATTGATTTTAAGGCTGTACTGAATAGCCATATGAATAGTTCAGCACCAACATTGAAGATGGCAACCAATCATTCAGCACACCGTAGAGGCATGTTTGATTCTGGGCCATCCGCCGAAATTAATGGCGAAGACGTAGAGTTACTCTATCGCACACCGCTACAGCCCTCAGTAGACGGTAATACCGTTGATGAGCAAATGGAGCAGGCGGAATTTATGAAAAATGCCATGCAGCACCAGGCCAGTTATACCTTTCTTAACAAAAAGTTTAAAGGGCTGTCATCAGCTCTTAGAGGAGAGTAATCATGTCTCTAGGAAATATATTTGATGTTGCAGGTTCTGCGATGAGTGCACAGAGCCTGCGTTTGAATACCACCGCTAGCAACCTGGCCAATGCCCAGAGTGCGGCCAGCAGTGCTGATCAGGTATACCGGGCGCGCCACCCAATATTCTCGGCGGTACAAAGGGATGTATTTGATCAAGCCTTTGCTGATAGTTCAAACAACAGTGCGGCTGCAGGGGGTGTTCAGGTATTAGGTATTGTCGAAAGTGATGCGCCTTTGCAGCAGCGTTATGAGCCGGATCATCCCTTGGCTAATGACGAAGGTTACGTGTATTACCCGAACGTCAATGTGGTTGAAGAAATGACCGACATGATGTCGGCATCACGCTCTTTTCAGATGAATGTAGATGTGATGGATGCAGCCAAATCAATGATGCAGCGAGTGTTGATGCTGGGACAGTGATTAAAGCTCCCTCTCCCGCTTGCGGGAGAGGGCAGGGGAGAGGGTAGGCTTAATAAGGGCCCCTCATCCTAACCTTCTCCTTAATACCCGCTTTTTGGGTGCCCAGGAGAAGGGACTAGAACACCCCGCAGGCGCACCCAAAAGGCGGGCGTAAAGGAAAAGCAGAAAAAACAGCAGTAACAGGGGCGTAATCCCCCACAATCAGGATCAGTAAAATGAACGACATTAATGGTATCGGCGCTGGCGTTTTTAACGAACTGTCCATCGACAACAAAAAGGAAAAGGCAGAAAGCAATGAGCTTGGCCAGTCCGCCTTTTTGGAATTGATGATTACGCAAATGAATAATCAGAACCCGCTGGATCCCCAGGAAAATAGCGAGTTCGTTGCCCAGTTGGCGCAGTTCAGCACCGTCGAAGGCATCGACAAAATGAACAATTCGTTATCGAGTATGGCGAGTAGTTTTCAGTCCAGCCAGGCACTACAAGCCTCTGCGATGGTGGGTCGAGATGTGCTGGTGGAGAATGATGTTGCCTTGTTGAAAAACTCCGGTGGTGACATTAATGCGCTGACAGAATTGCCCGGCAGCACCAGCGATCTACTGTTTAATGTCTATAACCAGTCCGGCTCTTTAGTCAGAACATTTCTGATGGGGCCTCAGGAGGCTGGTTCGGTTGAGGTGCCTTGGGATGGTATGGATTCAAGCGGCAATCTTTTGCCGGCAGGCGGATACCGCGTTGAAGCACTTGCTTTTTATGAGGGCGAACAACTGGCTATGCCGACTTATACCAACACCAATGTTAATAGTGTCACGCTGGGGCAGGGGGGTATCACCTTGAACCTTAATGGCGTTGGCCCAGTTCCGGTATCGAGTGTAAGAGAAATTATGTAGGGTGCGGCCCCCGCACCAAAGTGATTTAAATTGGATTGGGTGGTGCGCAAGCCGCACCCTACGAACAACATTAAAACTCCCAGAGGAGTGAAGTTATGTCCTTTAATACAGCGCTAAGTGGTTTAAAAGCGGCGGATGCTGATCTGCGTGTCACCGGTAATAATATCGCCAATGCCAGCACCACCGGTTTTAAAGAATCGCGGGCGGAGTTTGGTGATGTTTATGCGGTTAGTGTATTGGGCTCGGGCAGTAACGCCATCGGTAGTGGTGTTTTACTCGCTAATGTTGCCCAGCAGTTTAGCCAGGGCACCATTACCTTTACCGACAGAAGTCTTGACTTGGCTGTGAATGGCAATGGTTTTTTCATTCTTAGTGAAGGAGCCTCCGAGGGAGGCCAAACCGGTGCTCGAAGTTATACCCGCGCTGGCGCTTTTGGTTTGGACGCTAACGGCTTTATTGTTGCCAATAATGGCGCGCGTTTACAAGGTTTTGGTGCCACGGATCAGGGCTTGGTGATACAGGGGGTGCCGCAGGATATTCAAATACAAACGACCACACAGGAGCCTTCTCAAACCACCGCAATTGATCAATCGTTTAATGTCAATGCCAGTGCCTCGGTATTACTTGAGCGAGGCAATACCACTTTCTCAAATAACCCTGTAACGATTGGAATTGCACGGTTTGGACTAGATAACGGCTATAACCCTGGCACAATAGATATTGATGGGCTTCCTTATACCTTCTCCAGTGGAGCCAATGCCACCGCAGAAGCGATGGCTGCTGAGCTGAATGGTCAGAATAATATGTCCGCTACGGCGGTGACTTCTGCTCAGTTCGTACTAACTTCTGCATTACCAACAGGCAACGGGGACATACTCGTTAATGGCGTGCCGATCAATGCAGCCATTACTTTTGATGAATTAGCCAACAATATTACAGCAAATACCAGTAATGATATTATTGCCGAAAATGTCGCTGGTGTTATTACTATTACTCACAATGATGGCGCTGATATCAGTATCGATATAAGTTCTAATCTCGCAACAACGGGCAGGTTGCAAGGTATGGTTTTTCAAGGCTCATCTACCGCTAATATCAACGGACCTGATATTGTTTTATCTTCAGTGAATCCTCGGGCCGTCGTTGGCGGTGAGCTGTTAATTACCCTAAATGATACAACGACATTGGATAGTCCCACTGGAAATATATTTACTGCTCCGATCCCTACAACACCTTTTATCAATAATGAGTTTGATCCAACGGATCAGGAAACCTTTAACCACTCAACATCGATGACCACCTACGATAGCTTGGGTAATCCCCATATCACGACGCAATATTTTGTAAAGGAGCCGCCTGTCTCTGATTCCGGTGTTGCTCAGCCGAACACCTGGACACTGTATGTTCAGATTGATGGAGAGAATGTCGGTGACCCATTACCCAATGATCCGACACTTGCGCCAACCGAAGCACGATTTAATATGACTTTTAATGATGATGGGTCACTGAATGAGAGCGCCACCGACGATGTTGTGATTACCAATTGGACGCCCTTGGATGAAAATGGCAATTGGAATGGCGCGCTGCGGCCAGAAAATGCTAGCCCCGGGGTTGATCTTTTGCCCTTGCCTGATCCTCCGACCAGTTCCAATTTCTTTGTGGATGTTTCCGGCTCTACCCAATTTGGAACAGATTTCGCCGTTACTAATCTCTCTCAAGATGGCTTTGCAGCAGGGCAGCTAACTCGAATAGAAATATCCGACACAGGTATTGTGCAAGCACGTTTTACCAATGGGCAAACACAGGTGTTAGGGCAGGTAATATTGGCCAGTTTTACCAATCAGCAGGGTTTATCACCCTTGGGTGATACCGCCTGGGCAGAGTCCTTTGAATCTGGTGGGCCAATTGTTGGCTTGGCACAAACGGGTAATTTGGGGGCGGTTCAATCCGGTGCCCTCGAAGACTCCAACGTCGACCTGTCAGCCGAACTGGTTAACCTGATCATCGCCCAAAGAAACTACCAGGCTAACGCCAAAACCATTGAAACGGCAAACGCAGTTACCCAGACCATTATTAATTTACGTTAAGTAATTTACGTTAAGCAATTAACGTCATTTAGTTTTTAAGCAGTTAAAACACCGTGCCCGGCAATGGAAAGCCGTGCTCGGTGTTTTATTGCGTCCAATTATTGCCGCTTTTTGCCGGTTCTTTTTCTCGTTCCCGCGTTCTGCATGGGAATGCATACCTTCCTCTTAGTTAGTGCCCATCCAGAAATTAGACAAAGAGATCCTGGCCAACGCAAATCTTGCGACTTAAAGGCCTTGAAAAGGCCTAGGAGCTCGATTTGCGTTGGCCAGGAGCAGACTTAATTTTCGAAAACTTCCGGTTTCTGGTTAGGCACTAGTTATTGTCGTATTGGCAGCTATCTTGCATTGTCTAGTTTAACGAGCATTTTTGCCGCTCACTTTGCTACACGAACAAGACGAGATACACGATGGATAAAGCACTCTACATCGCCATGACAGGGGCTAAGAACAACACCCTGTCCCAGGCTGTCCATGCCAATAATCTGGCGAACGTGAACACCCATGGCTTTCGCCGTGATTTTGAGCAAGCGCGTGCCATGCCGGTTTATTACGGTGATGGTCACCCCACGCGTGCTTACGCCATGACAGAGCGCCCCGCCACCGACTACCAACAAGGCCCGATGATACAAACCGGGCGAGATCTGGATATCGCCGTTAGTGGCAAAGGCTGGATTGCAGTACAAGCGCCCGATGGCAGTGAGGCCTATACCCGCGCTGGCGACCTGCAAATTGATACTTTGGGCATGTTGCGCACGGGCAACGGCTTGCCGGTGTTGGGCAACGGTGGTCCTGTTGCCGTACCTGAACTGGAAACCATCGAGATTGGCAGCGATGGCACGATCACTATTCGCGGTCTTGGTCAGGGGCCGGAGACGCTATCCACTATCGATCGCATCAAGCTGGTTCGACCCGATGAACAAAACCTGGTAAAGGGCGAAGACGGTTTAATTCATAAGCGTGATGGTTTGCCAGAGCCCGCCAATGCAGATGTGACGCTAGTATCCGGTTTTGTCGAAGGCAGTAATGTGAATGCCGTTGATGCACTAACACAGATGCTTGCCCTTAACCGTCAATATGAAATGCAAGTGAAAATGATGAGTGATATTGACCGCAACAGCGAAGCGGCATCAAGATTGCTACAGATTAGTTAGTAATAGTCCCCTCTCCGGAGGGAGAGGGTTAGGGT
>JAUXDF010000190.1 GCA_030618505.1 Spongiibacteraceae bacterium
GGGCTCTGGTGGATAGATGTAGGTATTACGCACCATGAATTCTTTAAGAACATCATTTTGAATGGTACCTGAAAGTTTATCCTGTGAGACGCCCTGCTCCTCTGCTGCGACAATATAACCGGCGAGGACGGGTAGAACGGCGCCATTCATGGTCATTGAAACTGACACTTTGTCCAATGGAATACCATCAAACAAAATCTTCATATCTTCAACGCTATCAATTGCTACCCCGGCTTTACCAACATCACCGGCGACGCGGGGGTGATCGGAGTCATAACCACGATGTGTAGCCAGGTCAAAGGCCACTGAGACACCCTGCCCGCCTGCCGCCAAAGCATTGCGGTAAAAAGCGTTTGACTCTTCAGCGGTTGAGAAGCCCGCATACTGCCTGATTGTCCAGGGGCGACCGGCATACATGGTTGCCTGGGGGCCGCGGATATAGGGTTCCATACCAGGCATGGTGTTAGTGTATTCGAGACCGTCAAGATCTTCTTTGGTATAGACTGGTTTGATATCAATACCTTCAGGAGTACTCCAGGTGAGATCCTCCAGCGGCTTACCACGCAGTTGCTTTTCAGCTAGCGCTTTCCACTCTTCTACAGTTGCGGTTTTTGGTTGGTATTTATCAGCCATAATACACCTACTTTAATCTCGATTGGCTTAAGCGTCTGATTAATCAGACGCGTCTGCGTTAAAAATTGAAATATGCTTACCGTACTAGAAAAAAACTATTTGGGCGGTTGATTCAATTCAATCAACACACCGTCACAACTTTTCGGGTGAATAAAAATCACGCGACAGTTATGTGCTCCGATTGTTGGCTCATCAGATAAAAAACGATAGCCCTTTTCACGAAGACGAGCAACGTCAGCATCGATGTCATCACTGCGAAAACAGAGGTGATGAAGACCCCCACCTTTCTTTTCCAAATAACCGGCTATGGGGCCTTCGCCATTGAGCGGATGCACCAATTCAATACTGGTTTCTGGTAGCGGGAAAAATGCAGTGGAGGTTTTTGCCGCCGGGACATCTTCAGTCCCCTTATACTCCAGGCCAAAATCCTCCAAAAAACGCTTAATCGATTTTTCCAGGTCGGGAACCGCAATCGCGATATGATCCAAAGCAACGATCATAATTTTATCTCTCTGTTATTAAGTAAAAATCCAGATAAGTAAAAGCACAGACAAGCTGTGCTTTGTAATATTCAAATAGCCTTGGCAAGAAACTTATCCGTGTAAGCCTGCTTGCGAGCCTTGATTTCTTGCGGTGTCTCGACAACAACTATCTCATCGGGGGTGATTTTAAAGAGCACTTGCCCCTTGGAAATAATAACGCCATCAGTCTCAACCAGTATTTTATCAATTGTTCCAGAGAACGGTGCATAGACCTTGTTGAACATTTTCATAACTTCAACAATATAAAGTGGATCCCCCTGATTGAAGTGATCACCCTCAGAGATAAAACAATCCATACCAGGGGCTTCACGGGAGTAGTACATGCCACCGCTTGCAGCTAAAATCTCGTCTGAGTTGGCGACCGGTGGCGGAACCAATACCTTTGCCATTTTCGTTTGCAAATCATCGGCAGTCAGGTTTTCCGGAATCTCAATGGTAAGATTTTCATTAACTTTTAAGGCAAAATAATCCGTCACTTCACCGATATAAGGCAGAAGATTAAAAATCTCGGTACCACTTTGGTAGCCAGCGTGTGCGGCACGACTTGCTTGCCATTGCTCCGCATCAAAGCCTTTTGGAACCTCATCATTTTGCAGAACTACTTGAAGCTCAACAAAATCGCAAATATTGAGTTTTTCTTCCAGCGAACTATAGAAAGCTAATGCATTTTGTAGCAAATCATTATCATGACTCCAGACGACGTAAGCGGCTGGTGCACGTTTTTTGAAGTCCATATTGAGATAATGATAGGTGTCCGCCAGCAATTTGATGGGGTTTTCCCGCCAAGTAACTTTACCATTATCAATAGAAAAACTGTCGCGGTGAAGGCTCAACCAACCGGCAAGCACGTGAGGCTGATCAAACAACATCTCGATGGGGCGAATTAGCAGACTACGTTTTCTGTCAAGGGTGGTTTGCATCGCCTGTGAAGCGGCTTTGTCCTCCCCACAAGAGGCAAGAAGCTGAGCGCTAATATTGCTATAGGCGTAAGTCAAATCCACCTGATTAGCCTGCTCTTTTAATAAGCCAACAGCAGTCAGGTAAGGCACGATAAAGCGGGTTGTTGGCCGTGCATTGATATTATTACCAATAAACCAGTTAACCAGACCGTAGTGAAACTCAAGGTTGGTGTGCAGATCTGCGCCTTTAAGAACGGTGCGCCGTAGAATGTCTGACATTCTTTCATAAGTGCTAAGACGATCTTCGCCGACAGCAAGCAGCAAGGCAACATTACTGTCGTAGGCGCCGGCCAAGCGGTATTTCATAAAAACATCGGTATCAGGATTATGCAAACTGATACCCTGATCATCACGAATCTCGCCTTCAATCGGATTCGACCATTTCTTGATAACACCTCCGGCATGAGGCTGCAAAGCATGGTTGGTGGCGTTTAGGCGCGCTTCAACAGAGGCAATGTTACGCACATAGCGATCAGGTTTAGGTAGGCGTTTGGCATGGCTGGCAAGCAGTACCATCAGCTCGACCAAAGACTCGACACTGAAGCTCTCACTGGCATCTTCGGGGTTGCTAAAGGTCAAGCCATAACAGAGTTCGGTAACACGATGCTCAACCTGTATGCGGGTATTCATCTCCATAAAGAAGTGCTTGTCGCGATCAACGATACATTCAAACGTTGACACCGAATCAAGGCCCACTGCCGCACCAAAACATGAAGCTTCTGACTCCATCGCCACCAATGTTTTAATGTCCTGCTGAAGCACTTTTACTTCATTATCTTTACCCGCTCTTTCGGCAACAGTTAAAGCTTCCTCAAGGTCTTCCTTGATAACAGAAACTTCAAGCAGCTTTTGCTCGTGCATCTGTAATGAGCAATCTCTACCGCCCATGGTGATACACCAGTCGCCATTACCGACTACTTGAATTTCCTGATGGCGGGTAGTTTCAATATTTAGCTCTACAATGATGTTCTTATTATCGCCGACACCGGTAGTTTTAACTTCATTGAGAATTTCGCGAACCATTTCCGGTGCTTTTTCGGCAGCCAGTTGAATGCGCTCTTCAAGACTTCCCTCATAGGATTCAGGAGATAAAAGGATACGCTGCCCTTTACCACCACCACCGCCAATCGCCTTCAGGCGAATACGATTTTGCGGGTAATCCTGATACATTTTCGAGACGCCCAGCACAACCTGCTCAGCCACCTCTTCAATCGTATAAAGGTCGATGCCTTTATCATAGGATGCTGCCAATACCGCTACGGCTTTGCCTTCGAGCTCAAGATCACTGCTATCGAGGGATACGTTCAGATCCAGGTTTTCGTCAGCAGCCAGTTTTTTCAAAGCGGCTACATCAGGATGCTTTTTCAGCAAGGCAAGCGTGGTGGCATTATCAATACCTGGCGTAACGCTAACACCTACGCTAAGTGCAGTACGTTTGGCCTCATCCTTCAGGCCTGCGTCATGAACGGTCTTGGAGCAAGGTCCAATAAAATTAAGGCCCGCCTGCTCCATTGACTTAACCATTTCCTCGTCTTCAGCCATAAAGCCGTAACCGGCGAAGATAGAGTTATAGCCATTGTCATGGGCTATCTGGATAATTTGCTGGATACGCTGGATACGCTCCTCTTTAGAGGCTCCGGTATAGTCCGGAACCCGGTGGATTCTATCCGGGTTAGTCAATGTTCGCAGTTCGGGAGCAAGCGCATTGGTATAGGTAATAGAATCTTTTTCTGAAAGCAGGATGCCGAAATCCTCAATACCCATTTCGGCAAATACGTCCATTGCTTCTTTGCGGATAGGACCACGACAAATAATCAGTGGTTTCATTTCCTCGCAACCAAAGCTGCTTATCCACTTCGAGGGGCTATCAGATAAACGACGACGCTTATGAATCAAAGGATTGCTTAGATAATAATCTTTATTTGGCACTGTTTTAACCTCTGTAAAATCTTCTTCTGCTGTGCTCATGATGTTGGCCTTATATTTAGCCGAGCACTTTATTGATTTTAATCTGACCGCCGCTTAGTGAAATTCCCTTTGTACCGACTGCATCGGTTCGGGCTTGTAGTGCTTAATGTGAAAGGCCATATTCTCAGCCAGCACTTTACGCAGATCAGAGGGCATTACGATTTGTGAAATTGAACCCAGGCTCAAAGCCTCGTTGGGATTCATTAACTCTTCCTCGTAGCGTGCAGTGAGAACAGCTTCCTGTTCTTTTTGCCACTGTTGCACCGAGGATTCAGCCGCCTCGCGGGCTTCATCTTCACCGAGACCATCACCCCTGCGTGACTCAATCTCAGTCGCTACCCTGGACTTAAGCGAGCCGCGAATGGCGCGCAGTTCTTTTTTGTATACAAACTCAACGCCTGCAGGCCCCATAACAGCCGTTCTGGTAGTCGGCAGCGCTATGACAAAATCAGCACCTGTTGGGTAGTTATTATAGGAAGCATAAGCTCCACCAAAGGCGTTACGAATAAGCAGTAGAAAACGTGGCGTGCGCAGATCAACAATTGCATCCAGCATCGCTCGACCGGCTTGTACAATACCTTTGCCCTCCTGCTCTTTGCCTGGTAGAAAGCCCGTGGTGTCTTCCATAAATATCATCGGGATGTTGTAGATATTACAGAAGCGGATAAAACGCGCATTTTTATAGGCGGCATCCACATCAATCTGCCCAGAGGAAACCGAACTGTTATTAGCGACAAAACCGATTACATTACCGCCCATACGACCAAAGGCACAGATAGTATTTCTGGCACGCTCTGGCTGGAATTCGAAATAATCTCCATGATCACAGAGTTGCTGGATAATAATGCTAACATCCAAAGGTGTGTTAAACCCTGTAGGCGAATTAAAAGCCTTCTTCAGGAGAATATCAATATCCCAGGTCTTACGATCCATAGGGTCTGAGGTTTCCCGAAACGGCGCCAGCTCGGCATTATTGTTTGGCAGGTAATCAAGTAACTCGATAATTTTTTGCAGGGCGGCCACTTCATCTTCGACGACAAAATCAGTAACACCCGATTGGCTGTGTACGCCCGGGCCACCCAACTCATCCGGAGTGACATCTTCACCGAGTACGGATTTAACAACACCGGGGCCGGTAAGGCCGAAAAAAGTATTATTGGGCTGGATCATAAAACTGCCCTGGCGAGGCAGATAGGAGCCACCACCGGCATTAAAACCAAACATACACATTAAGCTGGGCACGACACCGTTTATTCGGCGTAATGCGGTAAAGGCCTCTGCGTAACCGTCAAGACCACCAACACCTGCTGGTACATAAGCACCGGCACTATCATTCAGGCCGATCAGTGGTATTTTTCTTTTACCTGCCAGCTCAAATAAACGTGCGAGCTTTTTACCGTTAGTCGCATCCATTGATCCGGCTCGAACCGTAAAGTCATGGCCGTAAAGCGCAACATCGCGCCCCTTCACTTTGATGATTGCAGTTACCAGGGAGGCGCCATCAAGATTCGGCCCCCAGTTCTGAAACAATACTGTTGGCTCTTCATCAGCTAACACCTGAATGCGCTCCCAAATGGTCATGCGCTTCTTCAGGTGTTGTTTTTCTATAGCAGCGACACCAGCAGCTTTATAAGGGCGCTGCATCAGCTCGTAACCCTTTTTCATGGTTGCTTCATATAAGCCTGGCTCATAGGAAGCTTGCCCGGGTACGCTGAACTCAAGCTCTTCTGCTTGTTCAAAGGGGTTGTCTAGTGACGGGGCTATCTGGCTTGTTTTTGTCATGTTTTACACAGTCTCAATAGCGATTGAACGTATAGTATTGTTTTTCTGCCGCCCACCGCCTTAGCGCTTGCCAAACAAATAGCATCTACGGCACAGGAAGCGATAAGAAGGGAGTTTTCCCGAAAAACCACTCTCGGATGGGGGTAAAAAAAGGCGCTAACCATAATTCCATATGCCATTGATGTCAATGTAAAAATATAAGCCAGACGGCCACCCGGCGGGCTTCAGGGCTGGATTAACAGCATGATTTAACAGTAGAATCATCGTCCCGGATACTGCCGGTTTGCCTCAGCAGCTGTGACTGGCAAGGCTTATCAAAACCCAGAAGGTTTCATGACCCGTTTAATAATCGAGCAACTTCCTTACCATAGCGACAGCCTGGCGCTCGCCGAACGCTTTATCGACCTGCCCTATGCGGTATTTCTCGATAGCGCTCAGCCCGAGGGTGAGCAAGGGCGGTTTGATCTTATTGCCGCTGACCCAGTCAAAAGGATTCGTTTTAACGGCACAAACACCGAAATTTCAACGGAGTTTGGCACAGATGTCAGCAATGAAGACCCCTTTAAGCTACTGAATAAACTGGCAACCTCCCTTAGTCAAACTCAAAAAGC
>JAUXDF010000333.1 GCA_030618505.1 Spongiibacteraceae bacterium
GCCTCGGTGGTACATCGCCTGGATCTTGATACCTCGGGCGTTATGGTATTTCCACTCAGCAAGGAGGTGCATGCCCATATCAGTCGGCAGTTTCAGGAGCGCAAGGTCTATAAAAACTACACAGCAATTGTTTTCGGTTTAGTTGAAAATGATAGCGGCAGGATTGATCTTCCTATTGCCTGTGACTGGCAAAATCGCCCGCTGCAAAAAATCTGCCATGAAAAAGGCCGAGAGGCAATAACCAATTTTGAAGTCATTGAGCGCTTTGCAAAGGATAATTGTACGCGGGTCACTCTCAAGCCGGAAACCGGTCGCTCACATCAATTGAGGATTCATTTAAGTGAGATGGGGCATCCCATTATTGGCTGTGATCTCTATGCCCATGAGCAGGCACTGGCTGGGGTCGAGCGTTTGATGCTGCATGCAACTGAGCTGTCCTTTGAGCACCCTATTACAAGGAAGGTAATTTCGGGGCGCTGCTCGCCGGAATTTTAGGGGGCAGAGCCGAATGGCATAGTTAAGCAAAAAACATCAGATTTTAAGGTGCTTTCTTTTGCGGCTGAATCAAAGAGTTACACGGACTTGTAGCCTTGATAGAGCTTGCGAAATCAGGGGGTTATGCCGCATTAATTCCCCGGATTTCTCAGGTTAAATACAGGCTTCGGATTGTTAATATATAACCTGATGGCGCTCAGAACGTGTAGCTTAGGTTCACACCTATCGAACGCCCTATACCTGTCCAGGACTGAGTATAATATAACATTCCCGTTTCAGCATCATCATTATCGAGCAGGTTTTTTACAAACAGTGCGGCATCCAGGTTGGTGCCTGCAACTTTCTCGTAGCGTATATTAAAATCAACATAATGCTCTGGGCCATATTCTTCAGTTCCTTCGCCAATGACTGAATCAAAACCATCATCCGATTCAATTCTATCCCTGGTTACAAGATCTGACCAACCGCGATAATGTAAATTTGCCGACAGTTGATCGCCGAAGAAATAATTAACACCCAGATTCCAGATTTGGTGTGGATAACCAGCGACCGTACCATCCTCTAAAAAAGCGCCTTCGCCAAATTCAAAAACAGTATTATTCAGATCATAGTCAACACCATAACTGCTGCCAGTATGCTCCTCGAGTTTTGAATCAATCACATAAGAGAAGTTGCCATATAAACTCCAGGTTTTTGAAGGTACGTAATTAAATTCAAACTCACTACCATAGGTTTTAATGGTTGCTGTATTAACAAAATACAAAGCTCGATTTTCACCATCAACCACGCCCTCTTCCAAAATAAAATTGAAGGAATCATCTATGGTCGTATGATACAAATTCCATGACGCACTAAACGGCTTGCGATTAAAACTAATACGTAGATCATGGTTGTACACTTGCTCTGAATCGGGCGCTCCGTATATTTTCGACAACGAACCATCAAAAGGGTCAACTTGTTGCTGTGCCTGATCAAGAAAACCGATAGCAACCGGAGGGCGAATATAACCCGTTGTATACGAATATTGGGCGGTCCATTGGGATGACATCTTCCAGTTCAAGCCAAAGCGGGGAAGCACTATCGTACTTTCTTCCCGAAGCGTATTCCTGTCAATTCGAACCCCCGCGATGAGATTAAATTTTTCATTGATTGCCCAATCGTCTTCAATAAACAAAGCCATGTTTTCGTCAGTACTTTCAGGTATAACTCTCACCGTGAGCAATGGCCCAGGCATTGACGACTCTGGATCCGTAGGTATGAAAACATCATTAGACACGGGGTCAACTTCTGTTCTAACCGCTCGAAAGCCAACCAAAACATTATGGTTACTGTTAGCCGCCCACCTTCCAATCACCTCAGTACCCAAAGCATTCTCTCGGGTTGCCGCTGACTCCTCGACGATCTCAGCCCCATTGGAAATAACAGGATTGATCATCGATTGCCATTGTTCAATCATGTCAGTAAAAAATCGCGCTTCAATATCAAAACTCTCCGAAAGCTTTCGGTTGTGTTTAATATCCAAAAAGGTATGCCTACGACGTGCGTAAGCCTGCTCGTCAATACCCCACCAGGCATTTTGAGAGCCACCCGGCCGACTATTTCTCTGATCGGTTGCACGAGCATAGATGGTAGTGTTTTTTAATTTCGCCTTTAAATAAAACTCCCAGGAGTCATCAAACTCTTCCCAATTCCCGCTATCAACTAATATATCATCCGAAAACCCCTCGGATTCTGCGGCAGTAAAAGAGAACATATAGCTAACATCCTCCGCCACACTCTCCCCTCCTCGAGCATGAATGTAACGCTGATTATCCTCTGAAGATTGTGAGTATGTAGTCACCACACCATCAATATCCTCGCCATCCTGAGTAATAATGTGAATGATGCCGAGCGCCGCATCACTACCCCACAGGGTCGAGCCAGGCCCACGCTGAATTTCAACACGCTTAACATGCTCTAGAAAAGGAAACAGAAAAAAGTTACCCGCCCCTTTATCAGCGATACTGTTAACACTATGCCCATCAATTAATAACAAAAACTGCTCATTATCACCAATAAAACCCCGACTACCGATTACCGGCCCAGCCAGTTGTTTGTTAGTGAAAAAGCCCGTTGTTCGCTCCAACAGCTCTTTAATACTACGAATCCCCATTCGTTTGATATCAGCTTCGGTATACACCGTGATCATCGACGGGGATTGGTCAATGCTTTTTTCACTACGCGTCGCCGTAATGATTTTTGTGTCTAATAGTTGTTCAAAGGAGCGCTCGTACCATTTATCTTCTTTAGAATCATGCTCGTTTGCCAACACTGAAGAGGCTTGTGTGACACACAAAACCAAAGCCAAACGAGCAAGCACAGGGCCCGACATTCTTTTTATAGACATCAACATAAGCTTTCTGAAACCCGTTATATTTCTTCTGAACGTGCAGTTCAGATAATTAATAAATAGCCCAACTACAGAGCCTAAGTTCAAGCACAATGCGAATCTCCTTCAAGCGGTACAAACTTTGCCAGCGCCTCCTGCAGTATCGACAATTTAACCGGTTTACCCAAATATCCATTCATACCTGCATCAATACAACTGCTCTGCTGTGCATCCAGTAGATTGGCAGTCACCGCAATAATAGGAATATCACGATTAATACCACCATGCTGGCGAATCTCTTTAGTGCAGCTAATTCCATCCATTTTCGGCATCTGCAGATCCATCAACACCAGCGAGGGATTTTCCTTATTCATAACAAGCAGTGCTTCTTCACCATTACTGGCAACGATAGACTCATATCCCAGTTTTTTCAGCATACCTTGCAGTATCTTCTGATTAACCTGATTATCCTCCACCACTAAAATGGGAGACCATGGTTCCACCGGCACAAGGACTTTTGGCTGCTCTGAGACGGGCAGAAGCTCAGTTACTGGCAGCGATACCGTCGCCTTGCAGCCCTTACCAACAATGGACTCAACGGCAATCTCCCCGCCCATAGAATGAACCAGTTTCTGGCTGATCGCCAAGCCGATACCCAAACCACTGTATTGTCGGGACACTCCGGATTCACGCTGCCAAAAGGCCTCAAACAAATGCGCCTGAGCATCCGTCGAAATACCTTCGCCGGTATCTTCTATAGTACAGACAATACGATTGCCAGACTCGCCACCACCGAGGTAATCCAGGGTAAAACTGACGGCTCCCTCGCTGGTGAACTTAACGGCATTATCGAGCAGCTTATTCAGGGTCTTCATAAATTTAGAGCTATCAAGCTCAATCCACGACGCCAGATCATCGCTTATTTGCCAATTTAGCCGCAAGCTCTTGTCTTCACATAACAGGATATAACGCGCATGGATACTATCCAGCAACTCCCTAATACAAACAGCCTCTGGCTTGGCTCGAATCTGTTCTGACTGAATCTCAGTGTAGGTGAGCACATCATCAATTAAAGTCATCATCTCTGAGGAACTGCATGAAATAATATCTATGGCTACGCGAAGACTATCCTCATCATCCTGATCGACAACCTGCAGAGCACCCAATATACCGTTCATGGGAGTACGCAACTCGTGATTAATAGCAC
>JAUXDF010000417.1 GCA_030618505.1 Spongiibacteraceae bacterium
GGGTATGGACACAATACTAGCGCCACCTGACTTTCTAAGCTTTACGGTATTCATGGCTTGAACCTCTAGTGATGTACTCGTTGTTATACCAAGTATAACACAGGCGGTATAACTGAGTATAACTTTTGTAAGTTGTCCATAATCATGCCATGAGTACATTTGTTGATTTGCATGCTCAATTGACCCACTAGTTGCAACAATAGTTGATCCACCAACACCTCCGTAAGCTCTCTTCTACTAATGCGATTTGGTTGGACCGGTGGATCAAATTTCAGTGCAAATATCTCTAGAAATTGGATCAATTCCAAATGCAAAACAACATCGTTTCTGATGAATTGTCGAAAAGGTATTTGAATGACCGCAATCCGGAAATATTTACACTCAATGTACTTTCTACGACCGGCTGCAATGGTTTGATTGCGGCCTTTATGATTTTCACTATTAAGTCTTTCTCCCATGCAATGCCCACGGTCTCAAAAGGGCACTTTTCAGACATTATATGTGTTGAAATGACATTCTATCTGATAACCAATATCTTTTTCCGGCAGGCTCTATTGTACCAACAACAAAACAAGCTAGAAGCCATAACGTCAAAACCCCATCATTTAGGCTAATTTGCCACTCAAATCCACGAATTTTACCCTGTCGGATTATTGACAGAGGAAAAATTATTCCGCTTTTTCTTGATGCTAACAATTAGAATACAATCCCACATCATTGTTTTATAAAGAATTTATTTTTTTCGTGAAAACTTGGCACGCATTTAGCTATCCCTGTAACAACACTCATTGAACGATGCGATACACAAAAGATGAATCAAACCGGTTTTTACAGCGAGCAACACAAGATGGCTATTCCATTTCAGCAACACAGAAACATCAGCACTCGCACCACTGGGCAGCAAGGCACAATCAACTCGCCGATGGACTACGGCAGCCGGGCATTTCTTGATGTGCGCATTCACTTGACTACGGTGCTACAAACCAGTCTGGATATTAGTGAAATTTTGCAGATATTTCTGGAGGAAGTGCAGGTTGCCGTTACTGTGGATAGCATCAATTTTCAACACAGCGCCTATAATCTTGATATCGATCTCGGCGAACAAAAACGCCACAGCTGCAACTACCGATTGATTAGCGAAAATAATATTTTGGGTGACATCACCTTTAGCCGCTCGAAACGATTTCTGGAGCAGGAACTGTGCGTACTGGAATCACTGATCAGCGCTTTAGTCTGCCCACTTCGTAATGGGCTGATGTACCTAGAAGCACTACAAACCGCGATGAAAGATCCTCTCACTGGACTCGGCAGCCGCGCTGCATTAAAAACCGCCCTCAGTCGCGACCTGGGTCTTGCGCAACGACACCGTCACCCATTCTCTCTACTGGTTGTAGATATCGACAAGTTCAAACTGGTTAATGACACCTATGGTCATAGTGCCGGTGATGCCGTCTTAAAAGAGGTTGCGCAAGCGGTGGCAGCAGCAGCACGCCAGACCGATCAGGCTTTTCGCTATGGCGGAGAGGAGTTCGTCGTATTACTTGAAAAAACCGATGAAGAAGGCGCTGTCATTATCGCTGAACGAATTCGACAAAACATTGAACAACTCATTCCTACCTACCGGGGTAAGCAAATTCCTGCAACTGCCAGCATTGGTGTCGCCACAGTGGAAAATAATGACTCCACGGAAACACTATTTGATCGAGCTGATCAAGCACTTTACCATGCAAAGAATAACGGTAGAAACCAGGTTGTCAGCAGCTCAGAGCTAGTTGAGGAAGTTTAACATCTACGGCAAGCCACGCTCTGGCATCGCCAACGCAGCTAAATGACTGACACTGCCAGGAAGTGCCGTCTCGCGACTCCAGCTCATAAAGTTTGGCTAGTGCCTGCTGGGTTTCTCCACGCACAATAAAAGCAATTTTTAAATACTGGAGAGTCCGCGTCGCCGGCTGATCAAAGAGAGTAATTTTAGAAATATCATCGGGGCCGATACTCGAACGCTTTACATCCAAAAAATCAGCTATAACATAACGCAGCTCATCTGAACGATGATCGCCCATCGCTTTCATGTTTGCGTACATGATATCTTCAATAGAGAGGGTATCGGAGTATTTTCGATACAGACCTCCCTGCTCTTCCCAGCGCGCATCAATGGCCATTAAAATTCCCTCTTAATCGTTATTATTTCTCGCCCATTGGTCAACACAATACCATACCCGCCCTAAGGAAATCAGCTTTTAATTTAACCAACTCCCAAGGGAAAGCCTCATAGTCTGGTACGAGCCCTGGGTGAAGTCTTTTTGTGCACTCGCTGACGATTAGTACGTGTTTTGCCCTTCTTACGCTGCTGGCGCTCCATTTGCTCCTTTTCCTGCGGTTTCAGCTGACGATTTTTCCTACGCTCAAGCTCAGCCAGATCGCTTAATTCATCCACTTCTTTCTGCTCTAGCTCAATCCATTGACCCTGCTTGACCTTTGAGGGTATGAAGGTATTGCCAAAACGAACCCTTTTCAAGCGGCTAACGGTTAAACCCTGAGATTCCCATAGCCTTCGCACTTCACGGTTACGCCCTTCCATAATAACAACGTAGTACCAGCGATTAATCCCTTCTCCTCCGCCATCTTGAATATCCGTAAAACGAGCAACACCATCTTCCAGCAAGACGCCATCAACCAAGCGCTTCTTCATATCATCGTCAACACGCCCCATCACTCTAACAAGGTATTCTCTTTCTATCTGTTTTGAAGGGTGCATCAAGGCGTTGGCCAACTCACCATCAGTGGTGAACAACATTAAACCGCAGGTATTATAATCAAGACGTCCGACAGCAATCCAGCGCTGGCCGCTTAATTTAGGAAGCTTATCAAATACCGTGGGGCGCCCCTCAGGATCACTGCGGGAGCAGATTTCACCTTCGGGTTTGTTATAGAGCAGGATACGACGGCCTTGCTGCTGGGCCACCTTGGTATCAACAGGCCGGCCGTCCACTGAAACGTGATCCCGCGGGGTAACACGATCTCCAAGCGTGGCCGTTTCGCCATTGACGATGACTCGTCCGTCATCAATCCATCGCTCCATCTCTCTACGAGAGCCAAGCCCGGTTCGAGCCAGCACCTTTTGTAGTTTTTCGTCCATCAAAAAGTCTCTTCATTGGAGTTGTATTCGCTGGATTGCTCCGCAGCTGTTTCTGTATCTTCTACCA
>JAUXDF010000225.1 GCA_030618505.1 Spongiibacteraceae bacterium
AGCGGGTCTCTTTATGTTAGGGGCGGCAAAGCTACCCTCGACCCTGATTCAGGCTCACTGACCTATAATGTCGTCGTCGAAACCAGCGGCGATACGCATATCATTACTAACTCAAAGACTGAAATTTTCGGTCTTTGGGATGAAGACCCAGATGGGAACCCCGAAACCAACGTTGGTAATCTTCGTTGGTCAGACTGGGTGAATTATGTTGATGCGAACTACACCGTCAAATCGCCATTTTTACGACTGGATTCAACGTGGAATTTATTCCAGGATGGCAGCAATGATATCCTTAAACCTTATGTCACCAACCCAAGATCGAATATTACCTTATGTGATCATCTAAGTGGCTTTATTAATGGCTGTCTGTTTCTTGATCAGGAGCTATGGGGTTTTCAAAAGTATGTTGATACGCTTGGCTCATCGCAAATGCTTCAGTCTGTTAATATCAACCTGGGCTTAAATGAGACTACAGAGATTTATATGCACCTGCCTGTTCATCAGACAATCTTGAATCTTGAAGTTAATGTTGATTCCTATACCCGGTTCAGGCTGAAAAGATATAAATAAGGATTATCGTTTGATATAAAAAATGCCCGCTGGCTTCGTCTGCGGGCATTTTTTTGCCTGATATTAATAGCAGGGGAGGGTATGCGATGCTGCGACCACTTGACTTACATAGGGGTAATGTTCGCCATCATAGCTTAGAATGGTCACCATCCAGAACACAACTCACCTCACCTGAATAGACGGGAACTTTAATGCTAAAGATTGCTATTAACGGCTATGGCCGCATTGGTAGAAACATTGTTCGCTCCATTTATGAATATGGTCATACTGATGAATTTGAAATTGTAGCTATTAACGATCTGGCATCCCCAGAAGTGTTGGGCCATTTAACCCAATATGACTCGGTACATGGCCGATTTGCCGAGAAGGTGGAAGTTCGCGACACACAGCTTGTTATCAATAACAAAGCAATAGATGTTAGCAGTATCGCTGACCCCACCAAACTACCCTGGAAGAAATACGGTGTTGACCTGGTACTGGAATGTGCGGGTAAATTTAAAACCCACGCATCACTGGAATCTCATCTGCAAGCGGGAGCCTCAAAGGTATTGGCTTCCTACCCGGTAGCTGATGCGGACTATATGGTTGTTTACGGGGTTAACCATAAAGGTCTTCTTCAGGAGCACAAGATTGTCTCTAACGCTTCTTGTACCACTAATTGCCTCGCGCCGGTGGCGATGGTGCTGGATGAAGCGCTTGGAATTGAAAGCGGCTACATGACCACCATTCATTCTTATACCAATGACCAAAACCTGATTGATAAAGCACACCCTGACCTGTATCGAGCCCGGGCTGCCGCTCTGTCGATGATACCGACACGCACCGGTGCTGCGAAAGCCGTTGGTAAAGTGCTACCGGCTTTGCAGGGGCGCCTTGATGGCTTGGCCGTTAGAGTGCCGACTGCCAATGTCTCCTTGATAGATCTTGTTTTTGTCGCAAAAAGGGAAACTTCCGTGGACGAAATCAATGAGGTGATGAAGGCAGGTGCAGCCAATCTTCCTGGTGGCATTCTGCAATATAATGAAAGCCCCTTGGTATCCGTTGATTTTATCCATGACCCGGCATCTTCAATCTTTGATGCGACACAAACACGAGTGGACGGTAAGTTAGTCAAAATTATGGCCTGGTATGATAACGAGTGGGGCTTTTCCAACCGAATGCTGGATATAGCGAAAATCATGGGCCGATAGATTCAAGGCAAGATACTAATGGCACATACGATATGCGCCGTCGAATCCCGGAGTCGTGTAAAAATGAAAAAAATACTATTTGTTTGCAGTGAGATTTATCCTCTTATTAAAACCGGGGGTTTGGCGGACTTTGCCTACAGCATCAGTTTAGCCTTAAAAAAACTTGGCGCCGAACCCATCGTACTTATTCCGGCTTATCGGTCGGTATTACAACAACTTTCAAACCCAAAAAAATTGGTAAAAATAGCGTTGAAGGAAAGTCCCTTTGATACTGAACTTTTGCAAGCCAAAATCCCCGGCACTAGCGTAAAGCTTTGGTTGGTGGATACACCGGCTTTATTTGACCGGGCGGGTGGCCCTTACGGTGATGAAAGTGGAGAGCCCTGGGCTGATAATGATCAGCGTTTTTGCCATCTTAGCCGGGTAGCTGCCAAAATTGCCAGCGACGAACTGGGCCTTAATTGGCAGCCTGATGTCATGCATTGTAATGATTGGCAAACGGGCCTGGTTCCAGCTCTGTTGGCAGAGCAAGCATTACGGCCGGCAACCATTTTTACCGTCCATAACCTCGGCTACCAGGGGAACTTTCCTCAATCATCGTTATATAGACTGAAGCTGCCGCCAGCATGGTGGGATTTTACAAAACTGGAGTTTCATGATCAGCTGTCATTTATCAAAGGCGGTCTGGTTTTTGCCGACAAAATCACAACTGTTAGCCCCACCTACGCCAAAGAAATTCTGCAGCCTGAGCAGGGCTATGGCTTGCACGGCCTACTGAGAAACCGGCAGCAGCAACTAACGGGAATATTAAATGGGGTTGACTATCAATGCTGGAATCCGGCCAAGGATAGCTATATTGAGTATCCTTATTCTATCAAGACACTGGATGATAAAGCTAAAAACAAACTTAAATTCCAGGTTACCAATCACTTGAGTAAAGGCAAATCCCATTTGCTTATCGGTTTTGTTGCGCGCTTTGCTTACCAAAAGGGCATCGATTTACTGCTGGATCTGATTGAATATACGACTGACCTTAAAGTACAGTGGGCTATTCTTGGTAATGGTGAAAAACACTACGAACAAGCTTTAATGAATTTACAGCAACGCAACCCTCAGAAGGTATTCCTTTCGGTTGATTATAATGAAGCACTTGCCCATCAGATTGAAGCCAGCGCTGATCTCTTTATTATGCCTTCCTATTATGAACCTTGTGGTCTCAATCAGATGTATAGCCTGAAGTACGGCACTCTTCCCTTAGTGAGTAATACCGGTGGATTGGCTGATACGGTTATCGATGCAACGGCAGAGCGCATTGCCGATGGAAGTGCCACCGGGTTTATGTTCGAGCCCGGAGATACCGACTCTTTGCATCAGGCATTCGAGAGAGCTGCGCATTGTTTTAGACGTAAAAAAACATGGAAAGCACTTCAGCATAATGCCATGAAGCAAAAATTTGATTGGCACAAATCTGCTAAAGCCTATCTTGATTTATATGACTCAGCCGGGAAGTCGCTAAAGTAACTCAGTTGATGACTTGTTTAGTCAGATGTTCAGGGTCTTTAAGCATTAAATATAATCCCCCAAGCGGCGGCAGAGTTAATACAATACTTTGCTCATGCCCCATTGTTGCTCTGGGCTCAGTTGTTATATCAACACCATTTGAGACATTGCTGCCCCCATAGTATTCAGAGTCTGAATTTAGAATCTCCTTGTAAACTCCCGCTTGTGGAACGCCAACTCTGTAGTTATAACGGGTCACAGGTGTGAAATTGAGAATCACAACAACAAAGTCCGTGCTGCTATGACGACTAAAACATATCACTGACTGCGAACTGTCATGGCAGTCAATCCAGCGGAAACCCTCCTCACTGAAATCAAATTGGTGCAGGGCTGTCTCGGAGGTGTAGAGTTGACCGAGATCCATAACAATTTTTTGAACGCCTCTCTGCATAGGAAATTCTAGCAGCTGCCAATCTAATTCGTGGTCGTGTGACCACTCTCGCCCTTGCCCAAACTCATCGCCCATAAAGAGTAACTTTTTTCCGGGATAAGCGTACATAAAAGTATAAAGCAGGCGCAGGTTGGCGAACTGCTGCCAGGCATCACCAGGCATTTTTCCCAGTAGTGAACGTTTACCGTGAACCACTTCATCATGGGAGAACGGCAATACAAAATTCTCGGTAAATGCGTAGAGCAAACCGAAAGTTAACTTTTCATGGTTGAATTGACGATGCACCGGGTCTTGCTGAAAGTAGTGCAAAATATCATTCATCCAACCCATATTCCACTTCATGCTAAAACCGAGCCCACCTAAATAAACGGGCCTGGAGACCTGTGGCCAGGAGGTCGATTCTTCAGCGATAATCAGACTACCAGGGTAGTGCTCATGCAAAATACAATTAAGCTCCTGGATAAACTCAATGGCTTCAAGGTTTTCGTTACCACCGTAGCGATTAGGTAACCATTCACCTTCCTCCCTGGAATAATCGAGGTAGAGCATGGAGGCGACCGCATCAACTCGAAGCCCATCGATATGAAACTCTCTAAGCCAATAATGGGCACTCGACAGTAAAAAATTAGCAACCTCCCGGCGACCGAAATTAAAAATCAGTGTGTCCCAATCCTTGTGTTCTCCAAGTCTGGGATCCGCATGTTCATATAACTCAGTCCCGTCAAAGCGGGCCAGACCATGTTTGTCCTTTGGAAAGTGGGCTGGCACCCAGTCAAGTAGCACGCCGATGGAATTGTGATGGAAAATATCAACAAAATATTTGAAGTCTTCGCATGAGCCAAAACGACTGGTCGGTGCAAAATAACCCGTGACCTGATAGCCCCAGGAGCCATCATAGGGGTATTCGGTGATTGGCAGTAGTTCGATATGGGTAAAATGATGCGCTTTTACATAGTCGACCAGTTGATGGGCAAGTTCCCTGTAACCAAGATAAGAGCCATCGGCTTTACGCCGCCAGGAAGCAAGGTGAACTTCATAGATCGACATCGGTTCTTGCAACCAGTTTTTGTGCTTACGCTGATCAAGCCAGCGCTGGTCTTGCCAGTCGAAAACAGTCGTATGCTGAACACGTGAGGCGGTGCTGGGTCTGAACTCGTAGAGCTGCGCATAGGGGTCAGCTTTAACCAACAACTCCCCGGATTTCTGATTGCGAATTTCATATTTATAAAGAGCATCTGCGTTAACATCAGGTAAAAATAGTTCCCATACCCCAGTGTTACCCCTGCAGCGCATCGGATGAACGCGACCGTCCCATTGATTGAAATCACCAATAACGCTAACTCGCTCGGCACTGGGAGCCCACAGAGAAAACAAAATGCCTTCGATGCCTTGGTGTCTGATGTGGTGACTACCAAAAAGTTGGTACGCATCCCAGCAAGTTTCGGTGTTAAAACGAACAAGATCCTCTTCATTGAGTACCGCCGAAAAGGTATAAGGGTCTATAAATTCAAACTCGTGGCCTGTTTTATCAACTTCGATAAGCGATGTGTGTGCTGGCCATTTTGTTACACGTCTATTACAGTAAAAAAAATCAGTATTTTTAATTCGTGTTAGCGCTTGCTTTTTGTTCCCTTTGCGAAAAAATAGCTTATCGGCGGAGGGTCGATAGGCCAGGTAGTACCTTTCTTTCTTTGAGCCATGTATCCCTAGTATCGAAAATGGATCGTGATGCCTAGCCTGGATAATTCGTCTTAAATCCTCATTTTGAAGAAAAGAGAATTCTGAAGTATTTTGTAATATCACAATATTCTTACCAGATGATTTTTAATGCCAAACAGACTTAAATTAATAGAGCCTATCTGTTCATTGATCAACGTCAAGCAGTATACTTAAAAACTACGGTACTTTGACCTTGAGAGAATAATAAAAGGCAGATGTAAAAAGATGCCACGGGGTTTTTATTGGAAGTTATTGGCCTCAATAGATATATCATTGGACTGTAACACAACTTTGTGATGCT
>JAUXDF010000165.1 GCA_030618505.1 Spongiibacteraceae bacterium
ATTAACGAAAGAGATGATGTAATGCTCAGGCGGCTTGGGCAGGCAGGTCATATTGCTCGAAAAGAACCGGGTAAGCTTGCGGAAGCAGAATAAGTGTATGAAAGTGTTGAGTTGGAGCGGTTAAAATTATCGCCCCAGCTCTTTTATTTACTCTGTTACATAAATATTTCTAAAACATCAGTGTCTTAATACCAATGATCAAAACTATCTACGATTTTTCACTATATACCTCAGCATTAAAACTACGCTATTACAAATCGGTGGGAATCTCGGAGCATTCAGAAAATCTGGAAGATATTTTGCTGGGGCATCCACAGTTGCTTATCGCCTGCAATCATGGCTCGGTGCTGGGGGTATTAGCTGCTATTTGTGCCTTTGTTGAGTTATTGATGACCAATGGTGGTGCAGGGCGAAAACCGTTAATTGTCGCCTGGCGTTACTTTTATCAGGTGCCGTATCTGCGGCGGGCAATGGCTCATGTAACGCAGACAGAAAAGGCATTGTCAGCTGAAGAGTTAGAGCACGCCTTTAAACAGAAACAGTTTACTGACTTGTTTGTTATGCCTGAAGGTGATCAAAGTCTGCTGGGTGATGGTCAACAAGTGCAGCACTTCGTGAGTCCGCGTTTTATTGAACTGGCGTTGAAGTTAGAGCTTCCCATATTAATCGTGGCGCATCACGGCACTGCAAGCCTGGCTAGAGAAATAAAAGTGACCAGTAAAGGCCTAAGATTTCTACCGCTATTAACCAAATGGCTGCCTGAGAAAAGCCTGCAACGTTTGATAGAGAGCGGCGGCATCAATCTACCCAAGCCCTTAAGTGGGCGCTGCAAAAAGCTAAGCTTTGCTTTTAAGGTGCATCAGCCTGATTTTTCTTTAGAGCAGCTGAATGCTATGGAGGAGCTTGAACGGGATGAGCTTTTGGAGCAAGAGTCTGAGAGGGTTAGAGGGTTGATGCAAGGAATGATTAATGGGATGTGTTAGTTTTGATTCCTGTAGTCTGATTATTTTCAGAAAAGACCTACGGCCTCATTTAAGGCGTTCTGTCATATATTACTGAAATCAAAACGATTGATGATCCTGGACTCCTGGGAGTGACTATTGGGTAATTGGAAAGTTGGGGGCGGTGAAACTCAATTGAAGTCCCTCAAAGTATAGTGGCAGGTGGAGCTAAAGGGATGCCCCTTATGAATTTCCAGCACCTGCGCAGCTCCATGCTTACCCCACATCTTTTCATTTTAGTGGTGCTTTCAAGTCGAAATTATTTCCTGTCACGAACTCAGATGTGATCGTTTTAACTTGATCAGCAATGTGTATCTTCGCCGTGGCATTTTGGATAATATCTTTTTGGATATCGATGCCAGGCATCACCTCCGTCAGCAGGAGCCCTTTTTCGGTCAATCGGAAGACTCCGAGATCCGTCACATAATGAACCTCTTTGCCCTGCTTCAGGGCCTCCTTGGCGGGAAAGGTAACCTCCATCAGCTGATCGACAAATTTGGGAATTCCTTTTTTCTTGACGGTCAGCCGACCTTTCTTCAGCTTCAGGTCCGCTTTAGCCATGAAAGTGCCTATAAAAACGATATTTTTCGCTGATGTCGAGATGTCTATAAATCCGCCACAACCAACGTACTGAGTGATCTTTTCTCCCTTTTTTGAAACGTTCACATTTCCTTCAGAGTCGACCTGCATGATTCCCAGGACAGTGAGGTCGAGGTTTTCCTTGTAATGATTGAACATCCACGCAGAGCTGTGCATTTCCTTGGGATTGATGGCACCGCCAAAAAAAGTTCCCGCGGTCGGTATGCCGCCATAAACGCCTGCCTCCGCAGTGAAGGTGAACCTGTCTGAAACGCCTCCCTGGTAGAGCATTGCCGACACTTCTTCAGGAAGACCGATGCCAAAATTTAGCAGATATGTTTCTTGGGGTTCTTGGGATATCTCCGTCACGATTGCAGCCGCCTTTCTCGCCATCGCGTACATTAACGGTGTTCTTTTTGGGACAGCCCCAAGCAGGACCCCGACCAAGGTATTTATGAATTTTACCTTCTCTAAGGCTGCTTTCGGATCTTCGTTTGCGCCTACGGTTAAAGCCTTGAAGTATTTCTTTTGAGGGAAAAAAATTTGTTGGTCAGCTAAAAGATTAACGGAAACGCTGGTAACCTGCTCATGGGGTATGCTGATCTCCGCTTCGTTTTTTTCAATAATATCGCTGACAAATACAATGACCTTGCCGCCGTTTTTTCTCGCCGCATTCGCTACCTCGGTGCATTCGGATAGACAGGAGGCGTGCTTGTAATAGATGTTTCCCTCACTGTCGGCATAAGGCGCATAGAAAACCGCGACTTCGACCTTGGGCATGGTATAGACCATGTTTCCATTGACCTTTGACACATAGCTTATATCCGTGTTCGGAGTAAGCGCCGAAGAACCACCCAGGTCGGGATCCAGAAAGGTGCCGATGCCGGTGCGAGTTTCGACGGTGGTTTTCCCCTCCGCCTGAGCCAACAGCAGGTCGGTGATCTGTCCCTGGGGCAATGTATGGAGTTCAACGTCTCCGTTTTCAGCTAATTCCAGGATCTTGGGCGATGAGTCATGAAAACCGGTGATATACTGTTTTAGAAGTCCTGGAATCGCAAGGTCTTCAATGCTTCCAGAACCCTTTCCCCTGTTCCCTTGGCCGCTGACAGTCAGCCAGTTCAGGTTTGCAGGTCGACCGGTTTTCAGATACTCCTCATTGACTGCTTTAAAAAAATAAGAGGCCTTGCCGTGTCCCCCAAACCCTGCAGTCATGACCGTTGCTCCATTCTCAACCTGTGAAACCGCCTGCCGCATAGTCATGAATTTGTCCGAGACGACTTGGGAGGGGATGTAGTCAATATCGTATTTTCCCAAATTACGAGCATATTCTATTATTTGGGCTATCGTTTTTATTTTCTCCAGTGTATTCATTGCATACTCCTCACGAAAGATACCTTTTTCCAATTATTTTTAGCTCACATTTCCAAAGAGCGAGTAAGAGGGGACGCCTTTGTATTTTTAATGGGAATTATACCAGATATTCGTATCTGTACTCGTTCTGGATAAACCCAAAGCGTTAATTTCGGGCTGTAGAGCGCCAGGGGTATTTGGGGGTAGGAGGATGAAGTGACGCCTTTGACTCACTGGGATTACATTGCAAAAAAGCACACTATCAACATCGACGTTATCGCGCAGGCGGGACACGTACCAATGCACGAAAAACCGCATCTATTTAGTGGTTATTTACTTGCATTTAGCTCATTGGCCAAGCTAGCTCGCAATAATATATAATGAGCTGGTTTCATTTATCTGCAAGTCTCGGTGCTCTCGCGCCTACCCTCTTCATAATCTGACCTGCACCAAAGACACGAACTGAGTAAATTATGACCCGCGAAGATCGAGCCTTCTTAATGGCACCACTGGTAACACCCTTTGCATTTGTTGTGGGCATTGCCTTTACGGATATGGAAATGAACCTAGCCAGCTATGTCAGCGCATTTTTGACCATAACCATTGTAGGTCTTCCAATTGTATATACCATCGAATTTTTTATTGGCTACCGTTTTTACCGCTTGTTTCTCAAAAAGAAGAAAGCCAATATATTTACGGTGACAGGCGGCGGCGTCATTCTGGCCAATTTACCTACCATTTTTATTGCCACTTTTGGCCAATTCAGCGACCAGATGCATGACCTTTCAATGATATTTCCCTTGTTCTCCTTTGTTGGCTTTATGATCGGCCTGGCATTTTGGTTCATAATAAATAATAGCCAAACACCAAAGAATACCGGGTAAATACTTTATTTTTTTATTATCTCAGTTCTCGCCGAAAAACACGCAAGACACTAATTAATGTCCATCCAGAAATTAGACAAAGAGATCCTGGCCAACGCAAATCTTGCGACTTAAAGGCCTTGGAAAGGCCTAGGAGCTAGATTTGCGTTGGCCAGGAGCGGACTTAATTTTCGAAAACTTCCGGTTTCTGGTTAGACACCCACTACGCTAGCATATTTATTCCTGCCGTTGCCTGCTGGGCAAAACGGCAAAAGCTTTGGAACTGTGCCTCGCTGACTTGCACATCGACCCCACCCCGATCAGCGTAAAATACCGCCAGGGGCTTATCGCCTGAATAAATCGGCGCGCAAATAAATTCATCAAGCCCACCAATGACCTTTTTCATTTCCTCGCTCACAAGATGCATCAAACTAGGGGTATGGTGCTCACAGACCCAAATTGGCTCTTTATTATCGAGACAATAAGCAAGAATGTTGTCTTCGCGCTGGCAGATTGAAAAAGTAAAACTCTGGCGCCAACTATCGCTCTCGTCACCACGAATATATTTTGCGCTCAGCTTTGTGCGCTCAGGATTAGTGATCGCAATCACCACTCGCTCCATACCCAGTGAATGATGCAGGCCATCAACCAGCATATTAAAGATGGTATTCATATTGGCTTTATTAGCGACCATCTTCCACAGTGAATCCAACACGGCCATCTGCCGCTCAAGATCGGGCTGCATCACCACCGCCTTCTCCACCTCATCACAGTGTTCTTTATCGGGGGTATCGACTGCCTTTGAGGTAACCAGGAAATCATTAACCTGAGATGCCTGCGCCCGCATAAAATCACTGACATTAAAAGCAGAAAAACTCTCCGCCATCTTTTCAGCCTCCCCTACACCACGACGAATTATCGCAAAGGCCTGACTATCATCAACGCCCTTGATTGCTGCTACCTGCGAGACCAGCGCACGAAACTCATCAGACTGCCAATCATCGGCAAGTGTTGAGCTGATACGATCCCCCAAGACAACAAGCCGCGCCAACTCCCCCGGGGGATTTTCAGTCTGCATACTCTCTAGCAATAAATCGCCTAACTGCCATTGCCGCGCAAAGTACTCAGTTAAACGATCAAAATCCAATTCCAATTCTGCGCCAATCTCCTCGATGCTAACACCCTCGTCAAGCCGGGCACTGCTACTCTCAAGCTCCGGGAAGTTACCACTCCAAAATAACATTTCACCCAGGTGGCGCAGCAGTGCAGCAATAACCACTTCTTCACTGCGATGCTGCTGATCATCCGATAAGAGCAGGCGCGCCTGGGTGGCGGCATAAAAAGCTCTTGATAAACAAAATAGCAGTCGCTCACGAATATTGGGTCGACTTAACAAGGACTCAACCAACATCACCGAAATACAAATTGACTTAACACCCAGCACGCCCAACTTAACCACCGACTGACAAATTGCCGATGAAGCCGAACTTGATGCAGATGTTAGCGTAGATTGAGCCTCAGGTCGGGTTTGAGTATGGGTGACACTGCTGGCCACTTTTAATACTTTGGCCGTTAAGGAGGCATCGCGCAGGATAACCGCTGCAACCTGCTTAGCGGAGCTATCCGGGTTATTTAATACCTGATTCAGCTCTCTTACAACCTGCCCCATCGCCGGCATGTCAGCACCCTGTAATTTCTCGACCCACGGATCAACAGCCTCATCTTTTGATTCTAGCGCTGCCTGGGTCATAGGGTCTCTTGCTTCTTGAGATAATCAGCCAACATTTTTAACCTATAGCTCTGTGATTTTTGGAAGGGAGGCTTTTGTTATAAAGCCAGAGATTCTGCTTTGAAGTATAGATCAATAACAGCCGGGCCTAGGAGGCTGTCAGATTTAACGCACTTTGTCACAGATTTTTGCAAATTTCCGTCGCCATAAAAAACTCTCTCAGATCATTCGTCAGTCTGGGAAAATAGCCACGTGAGACAAACTATCCTGACAGATATACACCGGAAGGACTTAGCAAAGGAAGGACATAATTTGCACAAAACCGTCATTTAATTGACTTGAAATGATGCTGATAGCGGCTAAATTTTGCTGTAGGAGCTAAAACATAAGCAAATTAACTTGAAGACTAAGCCGCCAGATGACTTGCGATGAACAATAAACTGAAACTACTACTATTATTATTAGGTACTGCATTACTGCTAGAGGGATGTGTCGAGGTAGTCATCAGCGGAGCGTCGTCGTCCATTCTCGCATCCGGTGCTTGCGCCAATCCCGACTCCGTCTACGTAACCATTATCTGCAGTCAGTAGATTTGGCTATCACTCGCATTAGCCCGGAGACTCGGGCAAGAATTCACCCACCGCGGCAGTCAAAGGCGCCTCAAACTCCATCGACAGTTCTTTAATGGTACCACTAAACAAGGGCTTTTTTGGAAAACCCAGCTTGCGCATACTATCCGCTATTGGGTGTGAGCCGAGCTGCAAAGGCGGGCCACCAAGATTAAATTTAACGCCACTGCCGTTAATCACACCAGGGGTTTTATAGACGACTCCCTCACGAACGGACAACGAATACTGAGCCTGATCTTTAAGCTTGCCTCGCCCGCCCAGCTTGCATTTCAGGGTAAACACATGCTTGCCCGCATCACTAAAGCGGGTCACCAGATATCCTCCATCTACTTTTATTTCAACTCCGGTATTCCATTTGGGAAAGCCCCAGATATAGCGCCCCGCGTGGGTAGTAAATTCCTGATTGACCGGCAGCAGGTCGATATAGCTGATCGCTTTACCACGAACAATATCCCTAATGGCACTAAAAATGGGCACTCCCTGTTTTGATCCAGGCTGGCGGACAAAAAAACAAATACCCGCCTCAGCATAATTCCCCAGGTCATTGTCCTGATAGTCAACGCCAATCACTTGCATCAGTGCTTTACCAGGCAAAAACTCTACCACTTCAAGCTGGGTATCGGCTATCCACTCGCGAGCCGCTTCGGCATCAACCAGAAAGGTCGCAAAGGCATTACTTGCCCTGCGTACCCGTACCGGCAGGGTGACGGTTTTATCCTGAATGCGGTAGGTAGTTTCATCGAGTTGTTCGCACTGTTCATCCGTTTGCTGAAAACCCGCTAACAACATTTTTTTTATTGCTTTGATAGTTACTTTTACTCCCTTAGCGGCAAGCATGTATACGCTAGTGCCATCATAATTTTTTATCTGGTGCCCATACAAAGAGGTCATGGCCAATGCAAATCTTGCGACTTAAAGGCCTTGAAAAGGCCTAGGAGCTAGATTTGCGTTGGCTATGGCCGGACTTAATTCTCGAAAGCTACCAGTTTCTGGATGG
>JAUXDF010000037.1 GCA_030618505.1 Spongiibacteraceae bacterium
GCTATTTTTCTTATTGCCGATGGCGTTAGTACGGCGGAGAAGGGGCAGCAGGCAAGCAGGATTTGCGGGAAAGATTTTGTTAAAGAGTACTATCACACGCCTGAGTTGTGGAGTGTAAAAACCTCAGCACATAACACCCTTATTGCCCTCAACCGTAAACTTTATGCGAAAAACTGTGAATTTGTAGAGCCCTGTCGTGGTTACGCAACGACTCTGAGTCTGATTGTCGTTAAATCGCATTCAGCGCATATTTTCCATGTTGGTGACTCCCGTATTTATCTACTGCGTGACAATAAACTCGAGCTGGTCACTACGGATCACAGCGAGTTAAGTCAAAACTCGATGGCGCTAACCCGTGCCATGGGTATTGATATTACCTTGCAGGTGGATTATCGAAAAATCCCCCTGCAGGAAGGTGATACTTTTCTTTTTAGTACCGATGGTATTCATGATTTTCTATCCGAGGAACAGCTGCGTAGTTCTCTGTCGGCACTGGCCGGTGCGGAGCAAGAAAGTTTTGCTCGCTGCTGTGAGGATTTGGCTGGGCAAGCATTGGAAGCAAAAAGTAATGATAATTTAAGTTGTTTGATTTTTCAGGCAACGGAGCTGGCGGCAAGCAATGTTGATGATTTGAAACAACTAGTGGCGATGCACCCTTTTCCGCCGCCCTTGTCAGTAGGGCAAAAGCTTGATGGCTATGAGGTTGTGAAGGAGCTTCACGCCAGCTCGCGCAGTCAGGTCTATCTGGTGCGTGATGAGATCAGTGGCGAGCAATTGGTGATGAAAACGCCATCGGTTAATTTTGATGATGACCAGTCTTATATCGATCGCTTTTGTTTGGAAGAATGGGTTGGGCGTCGTATCAGTAGTGATCATGTAGTGCGATTTATCCCACCCAAACGACGTAAAAATTTCCTTTATTATTTGATGGAATATGTAGAAGGCCAGTCCCTGCAGGACTGGATTGTGGCAACCCGTGTTAACCCCCCTAGCGGCGGTAAAGTATTAAAGATTGCCAGGCAGATTGCCGCTGGTGTTGAGGCTTTACATAAAAAGGAAATTATTCATCGTGATTTAAAACCTGGCAATATCATGATTGATAAACATGGCCAGGTAAAAATTGTTGATCTTGGCTCCATTTATGTTGCCAGTATCGATGAGATACAAACATCGATTGATCAAAAGGAATTGCTGGGTACGATTAACTATACCGACCCAGAATATCGCCTGGGGAAAACAGCTAATACCAAGATGGATCAATTTAGTTTGGCGACGATTGTTTATGAAATGTTGACGCATAATTATCCTTATGGAAATGCCTTGCATAAATGTCGTAGGGAAAAAGATTTTCGACGGCTACGTTATACACTGAGCTTTAAATACAATAGCGAAATTCCGATTTGGTTTGACGGAGCGCTCAAGCGTGCCTTGGAAATTGACCCGGCTAAGCGTTATGATAATTTTGACAGCTTTGTTCAAGATTTGGGTAATCCGAACCCGGAGTATCTTACCCAGGAATATATAGTCAAGCTGGAAGAGACCTTGCCGACTATTAATATTGGCATGGCCCTGGGTTTGTTGTGGGTCGGATCCTTGGTATTAGCGGTACTGGTTTTTATGATGTAGTTTATGATTCCGGTGTTGTTCCCCTTTCCCATCGTTCCTCGCTTGTTCTAAAAAAATCAAACAAATTAACTGTGATCCAGAAAGTATGAGTGCTGAAAACCCTCAAAGGGTAAAACAATCACTGGTCATTCGCACCGGCCTGTCCCTGGCGGGTGTTATCCTCGCATCGATGGTGGGAATTGTAGCCAGTGCCTTAACCGCCGAATCAGTGGATGGTGATGCTGCGACCATTAATTTAGCGGGGTCGCTGAGAATGCAGGCCTATCGAATCGCAAAAACTATACTGGTGAGCAGCCACGATTCAAATTTGTTGGTAGCAGAGGTTGAGGATTTTGATGGGCGCATCACCTCTCCTTTGTTGAAAAGTATTACCGTGCGAAATACCCGTACCGACCTTAAGCAGTCCTACGGAAAATTAATTACCCATTGGCACGCAGATTTAATGCCGATGCTGCTAGATACAAAACTAAGACAGGATAAGCAGCACCCCTATCTGGGTCTGGTGGATGATTTTGTGGTTGAGCTAGATGGCATGGTGTATCTGATTGAGGAAGGTTCGGCCTCCAAAATAAAACTATTACGGATAATTCAGTTTATCTGTATGGCGCTAACGATTTTGATTGTTGTTATTACGCTGATTAACATTCAAATTAATGTCGTTAATCCACTCAAGGAGCTGGTGGTTAATGCCCGGCGTATACAGGAGGGGAAATTTGCCAGTCGGGTGAATTATGAGGGCGATAACGAACTCGGTTTATTAAGTGCCGGTTTTAATCAAATGGCTCAGCAGCTCTCTCAGCTCTACAGTGAGCTGGAGTCTCGAGTTGATGAGAAAACGGCTGAGCTGAGCAGAAGTAATGAAAGTTTGACGCTGTTATATGACAGTAGTCGAAAACTCAATGAAGAAAAGCAACAGCTGCAACCGGTGATCGTCGATATATTGCAAGAGTTAAAACAAACCACGGATATGGATGAGATTGCGCTGTGTCTGAGCGAGGGAGAAGATGAGGGCTATTATTGCACTTACACATCGGGCAGTAAGGAGTCTTCTTTTTGTAGACGACTCAATTGCAAGGAGCAGACTGAAGGGCTTAAGGGAGAGACCGGCTGGGTGCAGGGTAAGAATGATAATGGCGATACAGCGCTTACCGCTTTTTTTTCCGTAGCCAAACAACCAACATACTTTGGTGATCTTGTAGTGCAGCGTAACTCTGGTGTTGCCATTGAGAATTGGCAAAACCAGCTATTGATTGCCGTTGCCGATATTTTGGCAACCGGATTGAGCCTGCAGCAGAAAAATGAGCAGCAAGCCCATCTGATGTTAATGGAAGAACGTGCCACCATTGCCCGTGAATTGCACGACTCACTTGCCCAGGCGCTCTCTTATCAGAAAATTCAGGTTGTCCGCCTAAAGAAAGCAATGAAAAGCAATGCCGATCAGCAGACTCTTGATCAGGTAACCGAAGATATTCGCGAAGGCTTAAACTCCGCTTATCGTCAGTTGCGTGAGTTGCTGACAACCTTCCGTTTAAAACTGGATGCCCCCGGTCTCGACCCTGCCCTGGTTGCCACCTTGGTGGAATTTGGTGAGCGCAGTGAGATTAGTTTTGATTATGATTACCGCCTGGGGCATGTGCAGCTAAATCCCAATGAAGAAATTCACTGCTTACAAATAATTCGCGAAGCACTCTCCAATGTAGTGCGCCACTCCGGGGCAACAAATGCCAAGCTAAGTGTGATACAGCGCGATGATGGCTCTATAAATATACAGGTGGATGATGATGGTATTGGTTTACCTGATGAGCCTGAAAAGCTCAACCATTACGGCCTTGCAATTATGCAAGAGAGAACTCGAAGTTTACAGGGCAAGCTGAGTTTCTGTACCAGTGAGATGGGTGGGAATCGGGTGGATCTGGTATTTACCCCCGAGGTGTTACGTAGTTGATCGCGAATTATTGCTATAGCTAAAAATGAGTTTTAGAATCCATGGTTAAAAATTGAGGACATTCTATGAGTCAAAGTTGTTTTTCCGCAGGATCGACTGCTGATGATGTATTACAGGCTATCGATTTAAGCGGACGTGTTGTGGTTATTACCGGCGCCTCCAGTGGATTGGGCTTAGAGGCAGCGCGTGCTATGGGTATGCGTGGGGCAAGTCTGGTATTGGTCGCGCGTAATGAGAAGAAGCTGGCTGGTGCACTCGAAATGCTGACTCAGGAGGGGGTCAGTAAGGTTGAAAGTATTGTACTGGATCTTTCCTGTTTAAGTAGTGTGCGCACCGGGGCGGAGGAGATATTACAAGTGCATCAGAAAATTGATGTACTGCTGAATAATGCTGGCATTATGGCCTGTCCGCTGGGGCGTACGGCTGATGGCTTTGAACAGCAGTTTGGTACCAATCACCTCGGGCATTTTTTGCTAACGGTTTTGTTGATGCCCGCTTTGGCGAAAGCAGGACAGGCGCGGGTGGTAAACCTCAGTTCTGCTGGACATAAAATTGCGGCATTTGACTTTGATGATCCGAATTATCTACAGCGTGACTATGAAAAGTGGCAGGCTTATGGCGAATCAAAAACGGCGAATGCCTTGTTTGCTATTGGACTGGATCAGCGTGTGAAACACTTGGGCGTGCGCAGTTTTGCTGTGCATCCGGGCATGATTGCCACAGACCTGGGGCGACATTTGAATGCTGAAGATTTTAAAGCTTTGGCAGATAGTGCTGCAGATTCGGGGATTTCCGGATACAAGTCGATCCCTCAGGGAGCGGCGACCAGTGTTTGGGCTGCCTGCCATCCGGATCTTGAAGGGCAGGGCGGTGTTTATTTGGAAGATTGCCGGTTTGCTGGTTTGGCTCAGGAGGGTAAGGATGGTGGTTATATGGGCTATGCTGTTGAACCCCTGTTAGCTGACAAATTATGGCAGCTGTCTGAGTATCTGCTTGAGCAGCATTTTGAGTTTGGGTCGCGTTAGCTGTGGTGCTTGTTTAACCCGGAAGTCGCAGCTTTTGGGTTTAAGTAAATGGATGGGCGAGTTTTCGCTGTGCACGGTACTTTGATATGTTTGAATATGAGAATAGTTTATTAAGGTGGTAATATTATTGCCAATTACTGCTCAAGAAATTTTGCTATTTGCCTATATAGATAATTATGTAGATAGCGTAGCCTACTAGAGGCTTGTGAAAACCCAAAGTTTGACTGCCGAGCATGGCAGCATCATCACATGGCAGGGTGAGATTATGGCGATTATGGAGATATTCAGTCGACTAAAAAAGGCGACTGCAAACATCAATGTTCCTGCAGCCAATGCTTATTGGCCGCTGTACCAGGTCTATAAGCAGCATCAGTTTATTTATGTTTCATTTAAGGATGCCGAAAAGCCCCTGCAGAGTATGATTCTGTCGATTGACCCGCAAAATGGTTCAATGGAAATTGATGAATTCTTTCCCAAGGATGCGTCTTGTGTGCCGGGGCAGCGAATTACTGTTTTGGTGCGCGGGGAGGAGGGGCGCTCGATGCAGTTTAATACCTTTGTGCTGGGCCTCCAGTTAGAGGATGGCAGTGTGCGTTATACCGTACGCTTGCCCGAACAGATTAAGAATCATCAGCGCCGCGAGGCTTTTCGCATGAACGTTACTGTCGGGGGGGCGGGTAGTCGTACCGTGCTTAATGTCAGTGAGACAGATAGTTCGCGTCGTTTTCTGGCGCGTATCAAAGACCTGTCGACCAGCGGAGTGGGTTTGCAGATTGAGGGTGATACCCTGGATGTGATACCTGTCGGGTCAACGGTGACTAGCAAAATTGGCCTAAGCGGCTTGAGTCTGGACTGTCGTGTGGATATTCGTCGTAGTAGCGTTAATGACGATTTAGATCCTGTCACTGAGATTGGTGGCGAGTTTGTAGGTTTGAGTGTTGTTCAGCAGCGAGAGTTGACCCGCTATATTATGGAGTCGCAGCGGCGACAGCGTAGGGCGTAATGTGTAGGTTGGGTTTTGCCAGGTTCTAGCGAACCCATTGTGCAGATCAATGACTTTTTTTGCTTTTTGCAGCCAGCCAACTGGCTATTTCGGGGATAATGCAGATCTGCTCCAGCAATAGCCTATATTTTATAGAGCAGATTGATGCTAATGGTGTAATACTCCCAGCTAACCTTGTCGAGCAAGGCCGAGTCAGAACTGCCATCGGCATTAAATAAAGTGTAGGTTCCTTTTTTGGCGACCCAGCGGTTCCAGTTATAGACGGTGCCAAGGGATAGGTAGTCACTGAAGCTATACTGATATTCAATGCGCATGGTGCCGCCTTCGCCATCCGCTTCCTGTTCGAAATGGCTGGCTTGCAGGTTCCAATTTCCAGTGGCTTCAAAGTCTACTTCGTAGTGTTGATAGCGAAACAAGATCGTATGCGAGCCAACTTTTTCCCACATTTCAAAGCCGATCCAAGGGCCTGACCATTGTGCCTCGTAGCTGGAGTTAAGCCCGTCGATGGCTCCGACTGGCCTGCTATCATCACTAGAAATTATTTGCTCGCCATCGGTAAAAACAAAATTTTGTTCTTGCTCGGCATGACCGAGATACCAGCTGTAGTGAATTTCCGGTGCCGCCTTCATGGTCGAGCTGTAGGCAAAGGCGAATTGATTGCTGCTTATATCGTCTTTATCAATCTTGGCCTCAATGTGAGTGTTGTCAACGATTGTGCCATCGGCGTTGGTCTTCTCGGTGCTCAGTTCGGCTTCGCCCTCGTCCATTGAGCTGTCATAGACTTCTATATCGAACAGTACTGTACTGGTTTGACCAAAATTATAGCCAATAGCGCTGTGCAGGTTGGTGCCAAAGCTGGATAGATCTTTGTACTTGTGTTGGGATGTTTCGCTGTCGGAAGTGCTGGGCACGGCTTTCCAGTCAAATTTTCCGGATAGCATGTGTACGCCACCTTCCAGCATAAAATTGAGGGCTTTTCTTTCTGTCGAAGCAGTTGTCGTGTTATCAGCCAGGCTAAAGGAGCTGAGAGCCGTGAGTATAATACCGTGTAGGAGTAAGTAATTTAGTTTCATTGCTATTCGTTGAGGTTTCAATGGCTTGGGATAAGGTGGCAGTGATTGTAGAACAGCTGCTCGCTAATAGCGACTATTCAACTAATGCTTATTGCCAGCTTGCAGTCTGTCTATTGCCCTGATTAGGCGGTATAGTTTTAGCTATTGCTTTTAGTAGGGATGTGAGAGTTATGAAAAAAATTAAAAATGAGGCGGAGCTGGTAAAAGAAGCGCTGCGTATTGGATCGGTCTATGCACAAAAGCGCGGTGTGGGTAAATTTGAGTCGACTGACTCGGCCAAAAACAAGATTGAATTTATGTATCGTTTATTGGTGCATGACAAGCTGATTCAGCCCTTGGCGAAGGATCAGCTTGGTGAGCCGGCCATGAAGCATAAGCTGGCATTATGGATCTCCCGACAACTGCCGCAAGATCACCCGCTGCTGAAATAATAATAGTCGAGCATTCGAGCCGTGTTGGCGATGTGGCAAGAGTAGTATCACGACGACGGTTTACCCTGATGGAGCAGGAAGTTAATGACACCTTTTGAACATATTATGATCACCGGCTCGATTATTCTCGGTTTGGCGGTTGCTCAAATACTGATGGGTTTTGCCGATTCTTTGCGTCTGAAAAGCGTGAAGACCTATTGGCCTCATACACTATGGGCTATTTCCCAGTTGCTGGCTTTTGTCCAGTGGGGTTTTGGTGTGTGGATTTATGAGTCTCGCTCGGTCTGGTATGGCTACGAGCTGTTGCTGTTTGTATTGACACCGATTACCGGTTTTTTGATTGCACGTTTTATGTATCCCCATCCAATAGAGGGCTCACGGCTTAAAAAACACTATTTTGAGACTCGCTGGCTTACTTTTGGTGTGGCCGCTGCCCTGACGGTAGTTAATATCTTTTCGAACAGTGTTTTGTCCCATTATAACCCCTGGGTGATGGTGAATCTGCTGAGTATGATTGTCGCCATGATTTTTCTGCTGTTGGCAGTGAGCAAGGATGAGCGGGTGCATAAAGTGATGGTTCCCTGCCTGTTCCTGCTGGTGTTTGCTTCCGCTGCCCTTACGGGTATTTCGGAGAGAGTTGGGGTGGATGAGTTGTAATGCCTGCTGTGTCGGGTTTTTTTACATGGCATAACTCATTGTAAAACATGATATTATTTGGTTTTCCGATGGTTTTTGCTGCTGTTTGCTATTAAAAGTGTGATCAGTGTCGCAAAACTTTACATAAGCGATCCTTCTAAAGAAAAGTCTTGTTATTAACTCTATGAATATTAAGATAAATATTAGTTTGGCCTGTTAATTGCTTATACGGTATTAGCTAAGAATGAGAAATCATTTTTTTGGTGGCTGGCGACGCAAAGTCGTTTTAATAATCGTAGGAGTATTAGAAAGATGAAATTACGAACATTGGTAGGGCTTATTGCTTTAACAAGCGCAAGTGTTGCTCAGGCTGGTTTTATAGTACCTGGTGACGACTGGACTATTTTTGGTGATGATAATGGTCATGTTGGTCCTGGTGTTGGTGGGCAGGCTTTCGATGCAGAATATCTTTTTTATAAGCTTGAGGGTGCTGAGTTGACTATTGGTTTGCAAACTGGTTTTGATATCAATACTGACGGTGGGTACAGGCATACTGATGGGAGAGATTATTTTGCCGGTGATATTGCGCTGTCATTTAATGGTTCCGATGGTTCTCCATCCTCCTATGAGTATGGCATCGATTTTGGCTTTTTAACCAAAGGTTGGAGTGGCAATACAGTTGATACCGGTACGGGCGATGGTGTTGATGATGCTGGTCTTTATCGCGTTGCCACGGATAGTGGCGACGTTGTTACTGGCTGGAGCAATGATGTCTACTATCGCCATCATATATCAGACCCATTTGCTATTAATGACGGAAGCCTTGTTAAAGAATTAATAGAAGGAAAAGACATAGAAGGTAAAGTTGACGAGAGCTATTACCGTACAGCTACCTTTGATCTGGTTGGTCTTGGTCTGAGCGATCCGTTCGAGCTTGATGCCCACTGGACGATGTCTTGTGGCAACGATGCCATTGATGGTTATGCAAGTGTACCCGAGTTGCTTGACGATTTACCCGGTGGCGACGATGCCATTGATGTAGTAAGTGTACCAGAGCCAGAATCTATAGCTCTGTTAGGTTTAGGTCTGCTTGGCTTGGGTTTTGCCCGTCGCCGTTCAATCAAGGCCTAGTGATTTGACTGCTTTTGTCTTTCTGGACGAGAGCAGTCTATCCTCTTCCCCCTGTTTTATTCCCCAGCTTTACTGAGCTGTTCCTTCAAGGATTTCGGAATCTGCTTAATAGTCAGCGTCCCGGATTGAGCATCATATTGAATATGCTCACCAAACATATCCGCTGAAAAGCTGATGCTGATATTTTTGTCCCGCCCAAAAAAGCGAATATAGCGCTTCAGACTGGCGCGATCTGTGTGAAGCTCCTCTTTTACTGTTTGTTGTTTGTCTGCGACAAAGTCAGCAAATTGTTGTGGCGCCTCCTCATTGAGCTGACTGGATATCTCCTTGATAAGTACTGGTGCTCCGTGGCTATCTTGTTCAATGCAGTAGTCCAGCAATTTTGTTTTGTATTCCCGGCAGTCTTCTTCGGGTAGGTTTTCGGTAAACTGATCAACAATGCCTAAAAATTCCCGGGTGTCTTCTACCAGATCCAGCCCAGCGGAAAAACCACAGAGTTGGGTGAAGGCCTCGCTCAGTTCTTTGTTGCCCCGGGCCGTTAGCAGCGACATATATTTTTGTGAGTCTTGTTCTTGCCACTCGTCAATATTGATACGCACAGCGTACTGTAGCTTGCTGGCCTCGATGAAACGGCTGGTTTCAACTTCAAGGTTGTTGGCAATATGTTGGGCCTCCTCATGGCGAATCCAGAAGATATAAAATTGATCCTGCTCCAGAACCCGGTCCATCGCTATCAGCAGATGAGCTTGAAAGCCATCCTCCGTGGAGTCGAGTTTTATTTTTAGCTGATCAACGATGCTTTTGCTGAGGCTATGAAAAGATGAGCCGGCTTTGCAGTGGTCTTTAAGCCAGGCAGGTAAGGGATTGTCGGTAAGTTCTGTGTCAAAATGCCCGTATTGCTTTTGGCTTCGCCCCAGGAAGATGCGTTTGAGTTGCTCGAACAGTGATGCGATAGGGCCTTCGGTATTATTTTCCTCTTCCTTTATTTGGCGGCTAATCTGTTCATTGGCGGAGCTTCGTTCTATCTTGTGGATAATGCAGTGTTTTAATGTCATTGATAAACTACTTGTAAGCAGGAGGGAAGAAAGCGCCGTTATTGTTGGCTTAGGCGGCCTTGTTTAGTTTCGCGTTGGTTGGCTCGCACAGAAAAACGGGGATATTTCTGTCGGTGCGAGCCTGGTATTCATCATAGTCGGGGTAGAGGGTGAGTATGTGTGGCCATAACAGGCGCTTTTCATCATCGTCGAGCTGGCGAGCTCGCATCTGTCGAGTTTTCCCAGTGACCATGATATCAATCTCCGGGTTGGCCTTAATGTTGTAATACCACAAAGGGTGTTCATCCATGCCGCCCTGAGAGGCGATTAGTAATACATTGCCTTTATAGGGGATATGTATCAGGGCGATTTCTCGTCTTTTTCCTGATTTTGCTCCCGTCATACCAATCAGGCAAATGGGGTAGCCACCTGGGAAGTTCTTCAATAGTCGCCCTTTGCTAATTTTGTACATCCAGACATTAAAGCGGGTATAGGTCTTGATGATTTTACGTGTCAGTGGCACCCATTTTTTTGGGATTTCCTGCACATCCTGGCGCTTTGTTTTGATGTAGTCAAACTTGCTCACGGGGACTCCAGAAATCCGGGTGATAGAGGGAGGAGCATCATAGCGAAGTTCTAATGCTGCTGTATAGAGGCCGGCTCTTGGTTTGTTGATATTGCTGGTTTAATGCTAGGTGAATAAAACCCGATCAACAAATTTTCGCACCAGAGCATTGGACTCGGGTGTTTCCTGGGCGGATGATAGTATCTCGTCCAGGTGCTGATCTCCTTGCGTATAATGGCTTTTGTATATCGTCAGACGCTCGACCAATATGGTTCTATCTACCTCGGGGTGAAATTGAAAGGCCCAAAAAGGTTTGTCTTTCACCTTAAAGGCATGGGGGCAAGCTTTGGTATATGCCAGCAGTTGGCACTGCTTTGGTAGCGTGGGTGCCCGCTCTCGGTGTACGGCGACAGCGAGAAAATTATCCTCGGTATCAGCAAAGAGTAAATCGCTCTTGGCTGCAGCGCTTAGGGATATGGGTATGGAGCCCATTTCGAAATCTTTTTTATCACGGATGATCTTGCCGCCGAGTGCCAACACCGCTAACTGAAAGCCAAAGCAGGAGGCAAAAACAGGTAGGGCGATATCAATGCAATGGCTTAGCAAGCGAACGCATGAGTGGATAAAGGGGTAGTTGTCAGGTTCAAGTACACTTGCCTCACTTGCTCCGCCAACCATTAGTGCGTCATAATCTTCTAAAACGCTGTGATCAAAGAGTGGGCGGTCAAAAACATTAAGGACAGTAAAGTGCGCAAGGGAAAGGCCGCTGAACTGAACAAAGCTGTTGAGTTCTTCCTGTCGTACTCTTTGCTCATTTCTAATTTGCAGTAATAGTATTTTTATCATTCGCGTGTTTCGGCTTGTAGACGTAATTTAGGGCTCATTGTATATGTGAAATCAATAAGACTGTATCGGATAATCGCCAATTGTTATAATCGGGAATTAATGCCCGCTAAGTGGTGTAAATAATACCCATTCTGTTACCTTGGCTCGCTCTCGGTACTGGACTTGAAGAGTGCACATTATGTCCCGCTATTGGAAATCAATAATAATTTTTTTTGTAGTGATGGCTGGAATTCTTATTGTTGCTGCTATTGTTACGACTCCCCGCGTTGTTGGAGAAAATGTAGAAAAAAAAGCAGCGCTGATTGGTTTTGAAGATGATTTTCTTGCGCTTGGGGAGTTTACTCAATACATCAAGGAGGAGGGGAGGGTACTTCATCCTGAAGAACTCCTGAAGCAAGCGGAGCAGCTTTCCTGGGTCGATGCGATTGATGATAGTGTTACCGTTGGCTTTGTTGAGGGGGCTTACTGGTTTCGGCTTAGTTTTGCGACACAGACGCTTTCCTCAGTTGAGTGGGTGATCGGGATTACACACCCCTCCTTGGCCAGGGTTGATGCCTACATCTATGAAAATGAGCATTTGGTCGCCCATGAGTTGTTTGGTAACCGCTTCCCTTTTGGACAGAGGCCGGCGGCGCATGATGGCTTTATTATTCCACTTAAATTAAAGGAAAATAGCCGCTATCAGCTGTTTTTTCGAGCGGAGTCGGATACTTTATTAGACTTTCCGATTTTTGCCCAGCGTCAGGTACGTCTTCTTGAGGGGGAGTCGCTGAAGAGTTTGAAGTTGGGTGCCTACTATGGCGTGGCTTTTATTATTGCCCTCTATAATTTGTTCCTGTTTTTTACCACTCGGATTTTTGCCTATTTGTATTACGTGTTTTTTGTTATCTCCTGTGCTGTGTTTCAAGGTTCGGTGGATGGATCTGGTTTTCATTATGGATGGCCGAATTTCCCCGCATTTAATGCCTATGGTTTGGGACTCAGTGCTCTATGTGTTCATTTGTTTGCTACCTTATTCGCCAAGAGTTTTCTTGGCCTGACGGATCGTACAGATTTTCTTTGTCGTTATTTTTTTGTCCAAACTGCCCTCTGTCTTTTTGGCATCGTACTGGCGTTTTTTGTCTCTCAGCCCGTGGTGTTGAATTATGCTGCATGGCTAGCGATATTTGTTTACCCCGGTTTTCTGTTTGCGGGTTTAATTGTCTGGCGCCGCGGTAATCCTTTTGCCAAGTACTTTACGCTGGCGTGGTCGGTATTGTGTTTCTTTGCAGTGTGGGTGGGGGTTGCTGCCTCCGGGCTTGTTAATGTGCCGATTAATAATATATGGGATTGGTTGCGATTTGGCATACTGCTGGAAATGATTATTTTGGCTTTTGCGCTGGCAGCAAGAATAGAAGTGCTGGTTCGGGAGGATCAAAAAACAAGGGCGCAGAGCCAGGCTAAAAGTGATTTTATTGCCAAAGTGAGCCACGAGTTGCGCACGCCAATTAATGGTATTCTGGGAATGTCAGATTTGATGGCGGGGGTTTTAAAGGGGGATACCGAACGCCATTATAACGAGGTCATTCGTCAATCTGGAGAGGCTTTGGTCGGCGTGTTAAACGATATCCTGGACTCAGCAAAAATCGAGGCTAATAAGCTGCAGATAGAAAGCATTCCCTTTGATTTGCATGAGCTGACGGCCAGCTCAATGGGAGTGATTGAGGCGCAAACCATTCTTCATAACATCAGGGCTGAAATAAGTATTGATAATGACGTGCCTCTTTATGTGAAAGGCGACCCTCAGCGGATAAAGCAGTTGCTGAGTAACCTGCTGAGCAATGCGATAAAGTTTACCGAACATGGCAATATCTCCGTACATGTTCACAAGCAAGGGGATAGTATTCTGTTTGAAGTGAGTGATACGGGCATTGGCCTGAGCAGAGCAGAGCAGGACAAGTTGTTTCAGCCTTATTCTCAGGCGAAGGTAAGTACCAGTAGAAAATTTGGTGGCACCGGTTTGGGCTTATATATCTGTGGCTGCCTGGTGGAGTTAATGGGTGGTGATATTGGTGTGATCAGCGAGCCTGGAGTGGGCTCAACATTTTGGTTTTCATTGCCCCTGGAGGAGAGTCAGGCAATGAAAAACCTGGAACAGAGCGCTGGGCGGGAAATTACCGCCAATGTAGGCTCTGTTTCGGTGCTGGTGGCAGAAGATGATGATGTCAGTCGCTTGGTTATCAAAAAGCTGCTGGAAAAGCATGGCCATCATGTTGTGGCTGTTACTAATGGTATGCAGGCTGTGAGTGAAGTGATAAATAATTATGACAATTATCAGCTGGTTCTGATGGATTGTGAAATGCCAAAGATGGATGGTTATACTGCCAGTGAAAAAATACGTATTTATGAGCGTGATAATTATAAGCAGCGTAAGCCGATTGTTGCCTTGAGTGCCCATGCCTTTGAAAGCTATCGAAAGCAATGTTTGCAGTCGGGAATGGACGAGCTGGTGACAAAGCCGATCAGTGAGGAAAATATTCTACTTACCTTGGATAAATATTGTATAAGCTGAGTGGCGTCTTTCAGATACAGGCGGGGGTGTAGTGTGTGCAAGGGTGCGGTGGGTGGCAGGCCACTGGAGTCTAGCGGTGTTGTTAGTCTCTCAGACTGATGCCAAGGCCTTGGCTAATGCTTGTTTGTCAGAGTTGTCGGGGTTTGTCGGCTATGTTAATCTGCCCTTCGGTATAAGGTAAGAATAAGAGCGTGTTGGCGGTCAGTGCCCTTGTAAAAACATAAAAATAACAAGCGGTTACTTAAATCATAAGGTTCTTTTGGATAGCAGTTGTTATCAAAGTAAAGTAGTCGGGAGAATCAAACAATGACCCACCTTCGGTCTGTCTTATCTTGTTGGAATTTTAAGGATAGTTTTCGGTCTTTACTGGTTCGCCCAAAAGGGCATTTAACACCCTTCGATGGTATTCGTGGTATCGGCATATTGATTGTGGTGATGTTTCACGGCTTGATGGGCATCGGAGAAAAAGTCTCCACTGATTATTTTCAGGATTATTTGGCAAATTTGCCCTTTTATCTGTCCGGGATCCTCCAGGGGGATAAGGCGGTTGATTCGTTCTTTGTTCTCAGTGGTTTTTTAATTGGTGTAATGCTGATGCGTGAGCATTCTCGTCAGGGCAGCATTAACTATCGTCGTTTCTACGGCCGTCGTTTTTTGCGTTTGATGCC
>JAUXDF010000304.1 GCA_030618505.1 Spongiibacteraceae bacterium
AGTTAGCCAGAGATATGACGATTAACTGCTCCCCGCTGATAATGGGTTTGGCGAAAAAACTGGTTTGGGACAGTGCTGATCTGAGCCTGGATGAGATGGAAAAGGAGGAGACACACTTGCTACATTATACCATGGGCAAGCCGGATGCTATTGAGGGAGGCGTGGCCTATATGGAGCGCAGGGCACCGAATTGGCAATCCAGCGTAACGAAAGATTGGCCCGAAGAGGCGTAGAGAAATGAAAGTCGATGGATTAATGTTAGTCGCTAACCCGGCTGAGGCCGGCCAGTTTGCTTCAACCTTGGAAAAAGAAGGTTTTAGCGGTGTTTATACTTTTGAAGGTCAGCATGATCCCTTTTTACCATTGGCGATGGCTTCACAGACGACCAGCGAGCTGGAACTAATTACCGGTATTGCCGTGGCCTTTGGCCGAAGCCCTTTAACCCTGGCGCATCTAGGCTATGATCTGCAGCTAATGTCGGGCGGGCGTTTTATTATGGGGCTGGGCTCGCAGATAAAAGCGCATATTGAACGCCGTTATAGTATGCCATGGTCCAAACCCGCCGCACGAATGAGAGAGCAGGTGCTGGCGATACGGGCAATATGGGAGAGCTGGGAAACCGGCGAGCGACTCAATTTTCAGGGTGAGTTTTACAATCACACCCTGATGATTCCAACCTTTAATCCAGGCCCCAATCCGCAGGGCTTGGCAAAGATATTTGTCGCCGGCATTGGGCCGCTGATGACGGAAGTTGCCGGTGAAGTAGGGGATGGATATTTTGTGCACCCTTTTCACACCGCTAAGTTTCTTGAAGAAGTCAGCCTGCCTGCGCTACAAAGGGGCTTTGCAAAAGGTGCTACCCGGCGCGAGGAGTTTGAGATCAGTTGCCAGATTGTGCTGGCCACCGGCTTTAACGATGAAGAAATAAAGCAGGCAAGTGCTGGGGCCAGAAATCAGATTGCGTTCTATGCCTCGACACCGGCGTATAAATCGGTTCTCGAAAGTGCCGATCGAGTGGATATTCAGCCTGAGCTTCACCGGCTTTCAAAGCAAGGTGACTGGGCGGCAATGGCTGAGCACATTGATGATGTTCTGTTAAATCAAGTCGCGGTAGTTGGTACACCTGAGCAAGTGGCGGAAAAAATATTATCCACTCGCGGTGCGCTGATAGACCGTATTAGTCCTGTTGCCTATGGTACTGATACCAAACTGTTTGTTGCTGTCCTTGAGGCGCTTAAACGCCAGCAATAAGTGAAGGGACTTCTTGAAACCATTAATGGCATGAGATCGCATTATGACAACGAAAAAGGTCTTTATTACTGGGGCCATCGGCTCCTAGGGCGGGGCAGGTTTGATATTGTTATTCTTGCCAGACCTTCAAAAAAACGTAATGAAATAAACGCTCTGAACACACCATTTTCGTCATCCCCGAAGTGTTTTGTCGGGGATCTAGAGTCCTGCAAACTGGATTCCGGCTAAAAGACTGCTGGAATGACGAGTTTTGTGCCTTTGCTGAAGTTACAAAAATAGATAAGGGATGCCGCAGTATCTGCACTCTTGTTGATACTGCAATATGTTAAGATGTGTTCTTGTAGAATCGTTATCCTTTCCCGCCCGATTTAACCTTCATAATAAGCGAGATAATCATCAAGAATTTATTGTCCTCAATCCGCTCAGGCCACCTGCGAGAAGATATAGAAGAGGCTTTCGGCCAGTGGGGGCATATTGCCTATCGCCATGCCTGGTTAATTATTATTATCGCATCCATCTGCCTAGCCGTTACCCTGCCGCAAATCAGGCATTTAAAAATCGATGCAACGATGGAGGCATTTTTCTACGAAGACGACCCTGCTCGCAACTACTACAACGAGTTTCGAGAGCAGTTTGGGCGAGATGATAAAATCTTTATAGCCATCGAAACCGACGGTGTTTTTACTCTGCCAACACTGAATAAACTGCGGGAGATACACAGGGCTATTGAAGACGAGGTGCCCTTACTTTATCAGGTTGATGGCTTGATCAATGCACGTCAGACGGTGGGAGTAGGTGATGAGTTAGTGGTCGGCGAGTTCCTTGACGACTGGCCGGAAACAGAAGATGAGGCTGCAGCATTAAAGGTAAAAGCCTTGTCTAATCCGGTTTATGTCAATTACCTGATTTCTGCTGATGGTAAATTTACCGCCTTGTTACTAAAAAATGATGTGTTTTCCAGTAGCAGTGATGATGAGTTTGCAATGTCGGGTTTTGATAGCAGCAATGAGTCGGGGGAGCAGTCTAGCTATCTGAGTGCTGAGCAAAATACCGAGATTATGCAGGTAATCGATAGCATCAAAGAGCGCTTTGATGCACCGGGTTTTAGAGTCTATCCCGCCGGTGGGCCCTATATGAATGCATGGTTTCTGGATGCTATTCGCAATGATATGAGTAAGTACACGGCCTATGCGGTGCTTTGTATAGCCATTTTTTTAGTTGTTATTTTTCGGCGCCTGGCAATGATGGTATTACCTTTAACGGTAGCGATTTTATCGATGCTTTGTGCCGTTTCTGTTACCGCAATATTTGACGTCACCGTTAGTTTTTCAATGCAGATTGTACCGTCGTTTTTGATTGCGGTGGGAGTGGGTAATTCCGTACATCTATTTACTATGTATTACCAAGCTCTGGATCGTGGGGAAAGTAAAGAGAATGCGCTGGCTCATGCATTAAAGCACTCTGGTTTAGCTATTTTTATGACTGGTATAACGACAGCCGGAGGGCTGCTGTCATTTTTATCATCGAATATGAAATCGGTAGCAGAATTTGGTTTGATTACACCAATGGGGGTTATGTTTGCGTTGTTTTTTTCTTTGGTACTGTTACCCGCTTTGATTGCTGTTTTTCCGGTAAAAGCGGGTAAAAAAGAACTACGTAATAATTCTTTTGCCAGGCGGATAGTGCTTGGTTTTGGTGACTTTGCAACGCAAAAACCCTGGTTGATATTAGTCGTTTGGCTGGTATTGATTGTTGCCGGCCTGGTGGGTGCTTCTAAAATAAAGTTTAGCTTTTATGCTTATACCAACCTGCCGGCTGAGCATTATATTGTTGATGCGATGAAAACAATAGATGAGCATCTATCCGGTATCGGGGCTTTGGAACTGGTTTTTGATTCTGGTCGAGTGGACGGTGTTAAAGACCCCGAGTTTCTACACAAGCTAGATAAAATTTCCCAGTATGCGAATAACTTTGATTTCAATGACTATAGCTTTAAAAAAGTGGTCTCTGTTATCGATGTTAACAAAGAGATCCATCAGGCTTTGCATGAAAATAACGCTGAATATTATCGAATTCCAGACGATAGGGAACTCATCGCCCAAGAGCTTTTATTGTTTGAAAATAGCGGTGTTGATGATCTTGAGTTGCTGGTTGATAGTGAGTTCAGAATGGCGCGCATGACCTTGATTTCTCCTCCCGTAGATGGCGTGGTTTATGGCCCAATATTTGATGAGTTGATGAAGGAGGTAAAAAGTATTCTGGGTGATAAATATTCTGTCAGAGCAACAGGCATTATGGATCTGACCCTAAAGGTATTTAGTGAACTTTACACCAGTATGACCAGCACCTATATATTGGCATTTATGATTATCACACCCTTGATGATACTGTTGATCGGAAACTTAAAGCTTGGACTGGTCAGTATGATTCCTAACCTTGCACCTATTATTATCACTTTGGGAGTAATGGGGTATGCCGATATTTTTCTTTCCACTGCTACATTACTCACCGGTAGTATCGCTTTGGGTCTGGTGGTCGATGATACGATACATTTTATGCATAATTTTCAGCGCTATTATCATCGAACGGGAGACGTTCGAACAGCTGTGCGTAAAACCCTGGAGACAACCGGGCAAGCGATATTTTTTACCACCATGGTACTGACAACTGCATTTATGGTATTTGTTCTGCACGATGTAATGGAGTGGCGATACTTTGGTTTTGTTACCGGGCTCTGTATTTTTATTGCGTTCTTTGCTGATGTGACCTTGGCCCCAGCTTTGGTTACGGTTTTGAACCGTAAAAATAAAACAAAGGAAAAGGCTGCATAAATAAGAAGTGGCAGCGAGGGGTACACATATATTATGTCAAGATTCAATGTGATAAGTGCTCTGAATTAGCTCTTTGCTAATCTTGGGCTTTTGTCCCTGCGCTACCGTTGGGGGGTTGCGTATTGATTGTTGGATCTCGCCTCTGGAGTGCCCACAATAACTGATCTTAGGTTAAAGTTAATATCTATTCATATTCTAGCGCGATATAAGTAGTGACATTATATTCATTTTCAAATACAATCGAACTCTTGAACAAGATTTTTCACAATAGCCGCTACCAAATAATAAAATTCGCGGCATGTTGACTGAAAAACATAAAGACTACATATTTACTTTATTTGGCTGAATGCGCCCCCTTATTATAGAGCGGGT
>JAUXDF010000107.1 GCA_030618505.1 Spongiibacteraceae bacterium
ATTAACAAATGGCTCAAGGACTGGAAATCAAAGCACTGGATTGACTTCAAATACGGCAGGATAACGATTTTTCAGCGAGACAAAATTCGCCAGCTGCTGCCTTTACCCAGCAGCATGTCGGTGCAAGAGATGGAGAAAGACCACCATAGGGAAACAAGGTAAATACCAAGCACAGCCAAGCTTATAAACTGTGATTTATCATAAACTTTTAGGCAGTTATTATTGATTGAAAATTATTCAGATATTCCCACCTAAACGTAAAGAATACGACAGTATTGATGTCTTTGTTGTTATATGCTCTAAAAGAGCTCGCCGGTAGTAGAGGGGGCTAACAAAAAAAATAATTAATCGCTCGGCCGGAGGAAACAACTATGGGCACCATACTGAGTAAAAAGCAGATTGCAGCTGCGGTTAACCCCCAAAAACGACTGAATGTCACGCAAATCACATCAGCCTTAGCCATCATTGCATCGGGTGTTTATCTCGGGGGATGTTATCCCGCCGAGCCGGAAATTGCACCCGTCACCTATAACGTGCCAGTGATTGATGAGCCAACTCGAACCTGTAATCAGTCCGATCCAAACAAGCTGCCTTTCTTTGGGGATACACATATTCACACCGCCTGGTCACTGGATGGATATAGCCAGGATACCCGGGTACTACCCAGTGATGCCTACAGTTTTGCAAAAGGCAATCAAATTGATTTGCCACCCTATGATCAAAATGGCCAAGCCTTGCGTAACGCACAACTGGACAGACCACTAGATTTTGCCATGGTCTCGGATCACGCTGAATTTTACGGTGATGCCGCTTTATGCACCAATCCAGAGTCCACCGTTTACAGCCATAATGAGTGTGTTATCTATCGCAATAAAGGCAAGAATCTAACCTTCTCCTTTAACCTGAAACTAGCCTCACCGCAAAGCAATACCTCGCGCATGTATATTTGCGGTGCTGGAGGTCAGAACTGCTATAACCATTCAATTACCCTGTGGCAGCAAACCCAGCTCGCGGCAGAAGCGGCCTATGACCGTAGTAATAATTGTAGTTTTACCTCCTTTATCGGTTATGAGTGGACCGGCAACCCAATTGCTAATATTTCTGAGGTACAAAACCTGCACCGTAATGTGCTATTTAAAAATGCCGTAGTACCCGCACGACCCTTTGATTACATCTCAACACCTTATCCTGAGCAACTGTGGAGCAAATTATCTGCAGAGTGTAAAGATGTCGATACCGGCGGCGAGAACTGCGATGTATTAACCATTCCGCATAACTCAAATATGAGTAATGGTTTGATGTTCGCTCAAACCAACCGCTACGGTCAGCCCTTTAATGCCAACTATGTAGAAACGCGGGCTCTATATGAACCCCTGGTAGAAGTTGTCCAGCACAAAGGCAGCTCTGAGTGTTTTACTGGCGGCAATGATGAGCAGTGTGGCTTTGAATATATACCCTATGGCGATTTAGGCGCCGGCACCCTTGGCTTGACCAATCCACCCAAGGCCAACTCCTTTATCCGTCACGCCCTGAAAGAAGGTCTGGCACTGAAAACCGATTTGGGAACCAACCCTTTCAAATATGGCATGATTGGCAGCACCGATACCCATATCGGGGCGGCAGGTAATGTCGCAGAATCAACTTATCAAGGTAATGGCGGCGCCTTTAAAACCGGCGAAACGGCAGAAGCCGTACCCACCACCTTTGTCGATGATCCTTTCTATAACCCAGGTGGTTTAGCCGTCGTATGGGCAGAGCAGAACACCCGTAGCTCGCTGTTTGCAGCCATGCAACGTAAAGAGGTCTATGCCACCAGTGGCCCTCGTCACATCCTGCGTTTTTTCGGCGGTAACTATGCGCCGACAGCCTGTGGCGATGCTGACCCTGTAGCAACAGGTTATGCCGATGGCGTACCGATGGGCGGAGATTTACCTGCCCTTACTAATGCTGCACCACGCTTTTTGGTTTCAGCACTTAAAGACAGTGGTGGCGCGGCTACAGATTTGCAGCGCATCCAGATCATCAAGGGTTGGGTTGATAGTAATGGTGTTCGTCAGGAGCAGGTATTTGATGTCGCCGGCGATGGCAATAACGGCGCTAGCGTAGACCCACAAAACTGCAACACGATTGGTACTGGCGCCTCACAACTGTGCGCCGTGTGGGAAGATCCTTCCTTTGATTCCAATGAGGAAGCCTTCTACTACGCCCGCGTACTGGAAAACCCAAGCTGTCGCTCAGTCGCGTATCAGTGCCAAAGCCTTGGCGTCACTTATGACAGCAATGGCGCATGTACCAGCGGTACGCCTGCAGGTATGGAAGCCTGCTGTGACGGGTCGGTGCCATTAACAGGACAGGAACGCTCCTGGAGCTCGCCTATCTGGCATAGCCTGTAAGTACAAGCATGGGCCATCAGTTACCAATTGATGGCCCATTTTTTTATTCTTGATCGCAAGGAGATTAGGCGTATAGAATACCCGCAGTAAAAAACCTAAGAGAGTGACATGTTGTTAAAATCACCGTTGGTTCACTTCTTCTTAATCGCCTCCCTCGTATTTGCAGCCCAGCTTTGGCAACAAAAAAACAATGCTGAAAAAGCAGTGGTGGCCGTTAGCTTACCCGAGCTGGAAGCACTGTACATTCAAAGCTCTCACAAGGGCACAGCACCCAAACCCTTACTGCGCGCTTCCCTGTCTTATTTTGTCGATCAAACCTTACTGTATCACGAAGGTTTGCGCCTGGGTCTGATACAAAATGATATTGTGATCATTAATCGCCTCTTGAAAAACATGAACTTTATTGCCCCTGGGCAAGCTGAAAACCCTGAGGGCGTAAATATCGAGAATGAGGCCGAAATAGCAGATAGCGGCATGAAACATATTGAGCAAGCACTGGAAATGGGCATGCTTGATAATGATCCGGTTATTCGTCGCCGAGTCATCCAGATGGCTGAACAATTTATTAAAAATCAGCATGTGATGACTAAGCCAACCGAAGAGCAGCTACAAACATATATTGAAGAACACGCAGAGCAATATCAGTTATCGCCGCACTTAAATATGCAGCAGGTTTTTTTCACCGAGACAAATGATCGCGATGCAGAACAATGGGCGACCCTAACTAAACAATTACAAAATAATGACGGCGCTATAAACACTCTGGGAGAATCAAGCATTCTACCTCGACAGTTAAAACATGCCGATAAAAGAAATATAGCCCGATATTTTGGGCAGGATTTTGCGGAACAAGTTGCAGCATTATCAATCGACAAGTGGCAAGGCCCGATTAAAAGTGATTATGGGAATCATCTGGTTAAAATCAGCGATAAACAGGCGGGGGGATTGCCCCCGATTAAACAAGTCCAAAGCCGAGTACTGATAGAGTGGCAGCATTCGCAAAGAGAAGACTATTACCAGAGCTACCTGGAAACACTGCGACAGCAATATTCGGTACAAGCGGATGGACACGCCCAGGTACCAGCGACTGAGTTTGCCGATTACTGGCTGGAGCAGTGGCTATGAATAAGTTTTCAAAAAAACGAAGCCCTTCAATGCTACGCACTGGCTTAAAGTTTCTCTGCCTATACATTGCTTGCGCCCTGCCTCTGACTGCCTGGAGTCATGCGCTGGCGCCCAGTTTATTGCAGCTAACAGAACAAAACGATGGTATTGCCTTGCTGTGGAAAACATCCAGCAAATATAACGGCACCCCCTTAAGCCCAAAACTACCCACTCGCTGTCATATGCAAAAGCCACCAGAACATACTAAAGACAATCGATCGGTTGTTACAAAGGGCTTGCTCGATTGTGGTAAGAAGAACAACCTGATAGGAGAAAGTATTTCTGCTGCCAATATTGAAAAAGCCGTCACCACCGTTGTGCTGCGCTATCAACGCTTAGATGGCACGGTCATCACCCAATTGCTCAGCCAGAAATCCCCGTCTTTTGTTATCCCCGAGCAGATGAGTGTTTGGCAGGTTATGCAACAGTATTTTTCCCTGGGGGTTGACCATTTAATTTTTGGTTATGACCATGTCCTTTTTGTTATTGCCCTGCTGTTACTGATTCGCCGCCTAAAGACTCTGCTGTGGGCCGTTACATTTTTTACCCTTGGACACAGCCTTACGCTGGTCATGTCCAGTTTGAAAGTTATCGTCTTACCCACCGCATGGATAGAAATTGCCATAGCAGCCAGTATAGTTTTTATGGCCCGAGAGATCTTTTATCGCACCACCGCACTGTCCTGGCTAGAGCGGCGCGCCTGGTTAATACCGCTGTTATTTGGTTTATTGCACGGCATGGGTTTTGCCAGTGCACTGTCGGAAACCGGCTTACCGGATAATGAAATACCGGCGGCATTGTTAGCGTTTAATATTGGCCTGGAAGCAGGCCAACTACTGGTTGTCAGCGCCTTCCTGCTGCTTAAGTGGCTAGCAGGCCAACTTGCCGAATCTCGGCAGCGCGACTGGTCACAAACACTTCAAATGCCCTGGGCCTATGGTATTGGCTGTGTATCAGCCTACTGGGTCATTGAGCGTAGTTATGGTTTGTTTTTCTAGGGCAGGATAAACAATTACTCTTCACACTTTTTGATCAAACCTTTCACCCACAGATCCATATATTTTCTATGTATAAACTCCTCGCGACCACTTTCTCTCATTTCGGCTATCGTCTTATCAATAACATCAAGATATTGAAGATAGGGGGAGTTTTTAGCAATGCCAAAATATACTGGCTGATACACTCTGCTGCTGAGCTGTGATTTATCAAACAAATCTTTTCTCGGTAATAAATTGATAGTACGCGTTAATTCGTACTTGCCACCAATAATATAATCATATTCCCCGCCTTCCAGCTGCTCAAAACTTTTTTCAATATTGGGCACCATATCAATCGACAAATGTTTTTCCCAATAAGCAGAGAACTCACTACTGGCATTAACGATTCCTCTGGCAGTAATGATCGCGCCCTTCTTTCCTTTCAGGTCTTCAAAGGACTTTAAGCGCAAGTGCTTGCTGGCAAGCGAGATAATCGCATGCCCCGAGGCAAAACGAGGCGTTTTTGCGTACATTAGCAAATCTTCGTTAACAGATAAATTCGCCTCCATACCATCGAGCTTACCCGCAATAAGATCTTTACGCGCATTTGACAAATAGTGACGATCAGCGGTGTAAACCTTTGCCTTCACCGACAAACCATGCTGCTGAAAGATAAGTTCGATGGTTTCTATACCAGAGCCAATATTTTTATGACTGCATTTATCTTGCCAAATAAAGGGAGGTCGGGACATTCCAGCAGGTTGCGCCATAGTAAAAGGACTCTGTTGCGCTACGCTCAAGGAAGGAAATAAAAAAAATGACAAGACTGCAGTGCTGACAAACAGGCGCAGTATTAGGCATTTCCTTATAAAACAGTCATACATCATCACCCTCCCTATCGCCCATCAACATCAAAGCGCTTAAGCGCAAAAAAACCACCCAAAAGAAAATCACCATCTTCTAGCAGTGTAGTTATACCTCCCCAGCTATTCCACAACACACTATCATCGGGGAACACCCAGCGTGCCTGAATATCGCCACTTCGCCAATCTACACCAAGGTATTCATAACGACCATTTTGCTTATTGGCTATATAGGCCAGGCCGGTAGAGGCTGAAATAGTAGGCGGCATCCAGTCGCTATTATCCACATCAGGCAGCAACCAGGATTTTTCAAAATGGTTTTCAACAACATTCCAATTGAATTTTTGAACCCCTGTCGGCGCTTTGCGGGTGACGCCTGCCATAAAAGCGTTGCTCACAACATCCATAGTGATCGGTGTTGGCTGCGGATAGCTGGTATTCATCATCAGCACACCATAACCGTAGACCAGAGGAGAAGCTTCAACCGTTATGGTACCTAAATCAATGGCACGCTGATCCGCTATACGTCGAGAAAGCGTGCCCGCCTTTTGTTTAAAGCTATCGGGTATATTGTCACGCCAAAAAGCGACAATTTGCGCGCCATCTTTGCGACTGTCAGCTATCACCACCAATTTATCTTCATCATCACCAAAGCCCATCAAGGTCGGCGTAGTACCGGAACCATGGGACACAGCTCCCAGCTCAAGGGCCTCACCTTCGGGCATAACATCATATGAACTCGCCCACGCGCCATCTTCTTTACGCTGAGACAGTTCTCTGCCCGTCCAGACCAGTTTGTGCATTCTCTTCGAGGTGACCACATAAATACCATTATGCTCATCGAGGGCAATCGAGTTTTCCACATACTCTCCCGGAAAACTAATGGTGTCCTTGAGCTTCAGCTCTCGGTCGAACACAAGTACAGCCCCCGTAGCGGCCAATACCAGATACCCGTCCTGGGTTAGGTTTATCCCCAAAATGCGATCAACCTTAGCCGCAATCTCTGACGGTAACATATCAAGCATATTTACATGCTTTATTGGTGTCAGTGCTGTCATCACCTCATTATTATCAAAGGACTTCAGCAAATAATGGCGATCAAAAACCGTGTAGTGGTAACCTTCCTTATCCACCAGCGCATACGCCCCACTACCCATAGTGCGCTGATTTAAATATAGCTGCTTGTACATCATTAAGGAACGCGCCCAAAGCCACCAGTGCTGCTTATTACGGCGGCGCTTATCGATAGCGCTCATGACACTCGACAGTTTTTCTTCCGTCACCTGCGCATGTAAATCTTCTCTACCCGGATAAGGCTCATTGGACACAACATCAAAGGCTTCACCGCTAGCCCGTATTTTAACAATTCCATGGGGGTTGGCGGCGATCACAATAGTCTCATCGCCAATCTTTTTCAGCGTCGGTGCCGAGCACCAGGCCATCGCAACCGTTTTTACTTCTGACACTTTTAGCCGCTTACCTTGTTGGGGGCCATCAACCACCGAAGCATCCGTCTGCGCACTGTTATGATGGCTAATGGGGTAAACACTGTCGTTTAACCATGGATTTTTCGTCGGTATATTTTCCGACTCAACATATAAACTGCCAAATATCGCGAATACGGCTAACAACGTTTGGTAAAATATGCTTGATTTCATATGGCCAAATAATTACACGTAATGTTTCCGGGGTGACGTTATTAGTGGTGCCACTAATAATTACTTGCTACTCGCAAGCTCGTTTATAATGCGGCTCATCAGACGACATATCAACCACCGGAGGACAACTCGAAGAAATCAAATCAACCAGGGAAAGGAATGATTTAAGATGAGGCCCTAACACCGGTTTACCGGTATTTAATATCGCCACACTGATTGCCCGCTCAGGATCGACCCAGCAAAATATATTCGACAAACCAATATGGCCATAGGCATGATGACTGTTACGTCCATAAAAACCCACGGGATTAGCGCCCAACATCGCTCCGGCACTGTAGCGCATCGGTAAAAAAAGTGTTTTATCAATACGCATGCTCCCCACTTCACGGGTGGCACGATGCACCGTCAGAGGGTCAAGAATTTTCTTGCCCTGCCATTGACCATGATCAAGTAGCATTTGCAAAAAACGGCTGGTCTCTTCGGCTGTAGCGTACAAATTCGCCGAGGGGACAATCGCCTCCAAAAATCGCTCATCATTGGTAAAGTGCACCGCCTCAGTCAAATTCATACCGAGCGCTTTTTTTAGTACGCCGCCAACTATTTTTTCACTCGGCAGTCCGGTGACGTAGTTTTTAGCCACCAGGTCACGGTCGGCCAAATCAAAACCATAGCGAAAATTATGCATGCCCATTGGTTTGCGGATATAACGATCCAGGTATTGCTGCGCATCCATGCCGGTAGTGACACGAATCAACTCATCAATCAGAAAACCACCTGTCACCGCATGATAGGCCATATCACGACCGTCGCTGTCAGAGGGTTCTGCTGCATAAATCATTTTTAGTACACGCTGACGATCAACCAGGTCATCAATCGTTATTCCCTCTGGTAGATGAGGCACGCCAGAACGATGGGACAACATCTGGTGAATGGAAATACTGCCCTTGCCCTTGGCAGAAAAAGCCGGGATATAATAACTGAGCGGATCAAGCAGATTAATGCGCCCCTGCTCTGCCAATAAATGAACCAGTATCGCACTAACAAATTTTGATGCAGAAAACAGGCAGATCGGCGTATCCACGCTCGCAACGGTAGGATTAACAAAGGGCTCATCTGGCCCGACTCCGCTCACATAACCCAGGCTACGATTTAGTACAATTTTTCCATGCCGGCGAAAACAGATACTCAAGGCCGGGTGCATGCCGGTTTTAAACACCGCCTGAGTTCCTGCCCATATCTGCTCAACGACATCCGGCGACAACCCCGCCTCAACAGCGGCTTGTTCTCCCTCATCATCAATACTGGTAATAGTTGCCAAATCATCGGGAATATCAATGGCATGAAAAACCCGCTGATAGAGTTTTTTACTGAGTTTGTTTTTCAACTTCATAGAATAATACCAAAGGCCTTCTTGCCTTTAACTGCAATGCCCGGCGAGTAGCGCTAGACATCATGTATTGGCCTCGAGCTTAGAGTTTCACGGAGGTAAAATACAAACTGGGGCCAATAATGAAATTGCACGAATAACTACTGAGCAACCCAGTTAATACACCGGACCAACAAAACAGAATAAACATTATTTTTTAGTTATCAACAATATTCTCGAGTTCAATTATCCAGATAATACTGCACCGCCTCTTTTATCGACTCCTCCAGTGGTGCTGGATTCCAGCCAAGCTGCTGCCTTGCCTTGGAGTTATCAAGCTTGCCTGCAGAGAAGATAAGATTAACCGCCGCCCTTGAAAACTGCACATCCTGATTAAGCAAGCCGAATATCCCCTCAGAAACTACCGCCATGCCATGCAACACTGAACGCGACAGGCTAACTCTCGGCATCCACACCTTGG
>JAUXDF010000034.1 GCA_030618505.1 Spongiibacteraceae bacterium
CGTGGCAGGTATTGCTCGTTCAGCGCAAGCGCGACCTCCTCTGTTTCTCCGTCAAAGCGGGCATAGTGGCTAGCCATAATGCCCTGCAGGTCGGCAAACTCATAGACCATTTCTGTGACCAGATCTGCCTTGCATAACAATGCAGCGCGACGGGTATACTTTTCATTACCACCAATCTGCTGGGCAATATTGGTAGCGAGTTTGGCAACACGAAGGGTTTTATCATAGACAGACCCCAGCTCTTTCTGGAATACGACATTTTCCAGTTTGGAGCACTTTTCTTCGAGAGTAGATTTTTTATCAGTTTCAAAGAAGAAGGCGGCGTCTGAAAGACGGGGACGAATCACTCGCTCATTGCCGTTGATTACCTGTGCGGGATCCTTACTTTCAATATTAGCGACGGTAATAAAGTTGGGAAGTAGTTGTCCATTGGCATCAATAACATGGAAATATTTTTGATGTTCTTTCATCGAAGAAATAAGTGCTTCCGCCGGCACCTGCAAAAAGCTTTCTTCAAAACGGCCAGCTAGAGCAACAGGCCATTCAACCAAAGCGCAAACTTCTTCCAAAAGTTCATTGGTAATCTCTGCCTTGCCACCGAGCGTAAGCCCCTCCTCCGTAACCTTTTGCTGAATTAAATCGCTGCGCTGTTTAAAGTCGGCAATAACATAAGCTTGTTTGAGCGCTTGTTCATAGTCATCTGGAGAGTTAAGGCTAATGGCTTCGGGGTGGTGGAAACGGTGACCGTAAGTGTTATTGGAAGATGCAATACCATAAATTGAACCCTTCACGACGGTATTGCCAAATAGCATAACGATCCAGTGAATAGGTCTGACAAAAGCCACCTTTTTATTACCCCAACGCATGCGCTTGGGAATAGGCAGAGAATTTAAAGCCGTCTCAATAATGGCGGGTAATTCCTCTCTGGCTGTTTTGCCGGGCTGAACAGTACGAAAAGCCAAGCGTAGGCCTTTATCGGTTTCCAGCTGCTCGAGTTGATCAACGCTGGTATTGTTAGAGCGGGCAAACCCTTCGGCGGCTTTAGTGGGCTTGCCTTCTTTATCAAAAGCAGCTTGAACGGCAGGCCCCAATTTCTCGATATGTTGATCCTGCTGCTTTTCATCAAGTGAGGAGACTAAAACGGCGAGCCGACGTGGAGTGGCATAGGCTTTGGTGGCAGAATAATTTAAACCAATGGTGCTCAGGCCATCACGAATACTACGGTCAAAACTCTCAGAGAGCTTCTTTAAGGCTTTTGGGGGAAGTTCTTCGGTTCCTATTTCTACCAGAAAATCTGCAGGCATTATTTCGTCTCCCCTATCTTTGCAAGTACTTCATCTCTTAACTTTGGGGGGGCGAGTGGAAATCCGAGCTCGGCTCGAGCATCAAAATAAGCTTTTGCTACCGCACGGGAGATAGCACGAACGCGTAAAATAAAACGTTGTCTTTCGGTTACCGAAATCGCATGGCGGGCATCGAGTAAATTAAAAATGTGGGAGGCTTTCATCACCATTTCGTAGGCGGGTAAAGCCAGCTTGGCTTCAATCAGACGCTGGCTTTCCTGCTCGTATTTATCAAAACTCTGGAAAAGAAATTCAACATCAGCTTGTTCAAAATTATAGTGAGACATCTCAACTTCATTTTGATGAAATACATCACCGTAGGTAACACTACCTTCGGGGCCATGGGCCCAAACCAGATCATAAATGCTATCAACACCCTGCAAATACATGGCAATACGTTCCAGTCCATAGGTGATCTCACCGGTAACTGGAAAACACTCCAAGCCACCCACTTGTTGAAAATAGGTGAATTGAGTAACTTCCATGCCATTTAACCAAATTTCCCAACCCAAACCCCAAGCCCCTAAGGTTGGTGACTCCCAGTTATCCTCAACAAAGCGGATATCGTGGGTAGTTGGGTCGAGACCTAAATGTTTCAGCGAGTTAAGATAGAGCTCCTGAATATTATCCGGAGAAGGTTTTAGTACCACCTGGAACTGATAATAGTGTTGTAGTCGGTTGGGGTTTTCACCAAAGCGGCCATCGGTGGGTCGTCGACAAGGTTGTACATAGGCGGCATTCCAGGTTTCCGGCCCGATTGCCCTGAGGAAGGTGGCGGGGTGAAAAGTCCCTGCACCTACTTCCATATCAAGGGGCTGTAAAATGACACAACCCTGCCCTGCCCAATATTGTTGCAAGGCAAGAATAAGCCCCTGAAAAGTGGCAACATCGGCGCTTGTCTTGGCGGATGGCTCCGAAAATGTAACTGCAGTCAAACTAAATCACCCATATTGGCATTGGTTTCTGAATTGCGTGCCGGGAACCGATTATCGAACAGGCCCCAGCTTAAAAGTGCGATATTATAGCGCTAATCGAAGCTGTGCGCCTAACCGCTAAAGGGGTTTTAAATAATTGCCGGCTTAAGGTAATATTCGCTTCATAATTGATCTTATTAAGCGATGCTTTTGATGCCCGACCTTCAAGCGAGATTGTTGGTTTTCTTTCTGAAACTGTTTTCACTACTGCCTCTCGGGTTAACTCGTCGGCTTGGGGTTTGGGTGGGCGTGTTGCTGTGGCTGTTTAATGGGCGGGCGCGTTCTACAACGCAGATTAATATCCAGCTGTGCTATCCCGAGCTGGATAAACACAGTCAGGAAAAGTTAACAAAGCAGAGTTTGCAGGGAAGCTGTATTACGGCATTTGAGATGGGCCCTAGCTGGTTTTGGCCCAAGGATAAAATTCTTGGCAAGATTAGCAGTAGTCGAGGCACTGAATTATTGCAGCAGGCTGTGGAGAGTGGGCAGGGCGTGATTGTGCTGGCGCCTCACATCGGCAATTGGGAGTTATTGGGTCTCTGTATTGCAGAACACTACCCCATTACTAATTTGTTTCAACCACCTAAATCAGCTTATATGGGAGAGATGATACGCTCGGCCCGTACTCGTAGTGGCAGTCACCTCGCGCCGACCAATCGAAAGGGTATTATTACCTTGCTTAAGGCTTTGAAGGCCGGTGAAGTCGTTGGCATTTTACCGGATCAGGAACCTGAGCCGGAAAGTGGTGTTTTTGCCCCTTTTTTTGGTGTGGATGCCTTGACGATGACTTTGGCTTCTAATCTGGCCCGCAAAACCGGCGCCCGTGTCCTTTGTGGTTTTACCAAGCGGATTAATGCGGACAACTATGAGTTGGTGTTTATTGCGGCCGATGAGGGTATTGGGGAAAAAGACCGGCTGATTTCTGCATCGGCTCTAAATCGTTCGGTGGAAAACTGTGTAAAGCAGGCAAGGGAGCAATATCAGTGGGAGTATAAACGCTTTAAGCGCCGCCCAAATAATGAGCCGCGCTATTACCCAAAAGGAAAGTGATACTTAGTTAAGCGGCAGACCTTAAATTGACGGCTTCGCCGCTCCCCTCATCCTAACCTTCTCCCCAAGGAGAAGGGACTAAAAGCCGCTATCTTAGCCCGGTTTTTTAGCAATCAGATAAGCCTGGTTTCTAAACCCCTGGGAAAGATCACCACAATCTCTCTCTTCTCTATAAGCAACAAGGTCCAGTTCGGAAAACAGTTGTAACAATTCCCCGGATGTTAACAAAAACTGCGCTTTGCTTGGGCCTGTTTCGGATGTTTTTTCGAGACAGAAGGTTTGATAAAATAACAAGCCACCCGGGCGTAGAGCCTCAACAAGCTTTGCACAGATGGGTCGGTACAGAAACTGGCTAACAACGATAATATCAAAACTATTTTTTTCAGGAGGTTGTGCTTCGACATCACGTTGTTGGGTCTTGAGTTTGGTTTCGATATCAGCGGCGCGGGCTTTTTCCTGAAGCTTATTGAGAGCTTCATCGGAAATGTCCCAGGCCTGGGTGTCGAGACCGTGAGCAGCTAATAAAAGCGCATTGCCCCCCAAACCACAAGCCAGATCCAGTGCTTTCCCCTTGATAGGTAAAAGGTGTTGATTATCAATTAACACGCAGGCGGCGTTTGGGATAGAAGCGCTATTTTTATAACGCGTATTCCACTTTTGTTGGCTGCTTGTATCCATTATTACGTTGTCTTTTCTTATCGGCGCCAAAAATCGGGGGTGAATAGAACCAGCAAGGTGAATATCTCCAGGCGACCCAATAACATTGACCCACAGAGCACCCATTTGGCAAAAGTATTAATATCACCGTAGTGAGCGGAGACGGCGCCGAGGCCCGGGCCGAGGTTGTTAATAGAGGCCGCGGTGGCGGAAAATGCCGTCAGGTAATCAAGGCCGGAAAGGAGCAGGAGTATAAGAATAGCGAGAAAACAAAATATATAAATAGAAAAAAAACTCCAGACCGCAAACATAACCCGGTCAGTAACAACATGTTTTTTTAACTTGATGGGAATAACCGCATTGGGATGAACCAATTGTTTTAACTCGCGAATACCCTGTTTGACAATAAGTAGTACCCGTATCGCCTTCATGCCTCCCCCGGTGGAGCCCGCACACCCGCCGATAAAAGCAAAAAAGATTAACCAATAAGGCAGTACAGTTGGCCAGCTGGAAAAATCAGCGGTAGCAAAACCGGTGGTCGTCGCCATTGATACGGCCTGAAAAACACCATCAAGCAGTGCTTGTGAGGGCTCATAGGTATCCGTAACGATTAATATCACACAGCAGACGATACCGCAGAACAGCATCATAAAAAAATAAAAGCTGCTTTCCGGGTCATAAAAATAGTGCTTAACCTGGAATTTACGCCAGGCAAAATAATGCAACGCAAAATTGACTCCAGAGATAAACATAAACAGGATGGCGATCAGTTTTATCGCCGGGCTGTCAAAATAGCCCATGCTGGCATCGTGGGTAGAAAAGCCCCCAATAGCAATGGTGGAGAAGCTGTGTCCAATAGCATCAAACAGTGTCATGCCTGCCAGCCAATAACCCATACAACAGACAAAGGTAAGGGTGAAGTAGATAAAAAATATCCATTTCGCAGTATCAGCAATACGTGGCGTTAGCTTGTTATCCTTTGCTGGGCCGGGTGTTTCTGCTCGATACAGCTGCATCCCGCCGATACCCAGCATCGGCAGTACCGCGACAGCGATAACGATAATACCTATACCGCCAAGCCATTGTAGTTGTTGCCGGTAATAGAGAATCGATTTGGGTAAATAATCCAGCCCGGTGATAACGGTGGCACCGGTTGTGGTCAGGCCTGAAATAGATTCAAAGATAGAGTCGGTCAGTGATAATTTGGGCATCTCTGATAGGAAAAAGGGTAGTGCGCCAAATAAGCCGAGTACAAACCAGAAGAGTGAAGTGATAAGAAAACCGTCTCGATGGCGTAGATCCTGGTGTTGTTTGCGCACCGGTGCCCACAGGGCTGCACCAATAATCACGGTAATAAAAAAAGACGACAAAAATGCCAGATGGGTGCCATCGTTGTAAAAAATGGATACAAATAAAGGAACCAGCATGGTCAGGCTGAACAGCATCAGCAGCAGGCCAAGGATTCGTACAATGATAGCAAAGTGCATAAAAGCTTATGTCGCCCCTAAAAAAACGTAAAGCCTACCTGAAATAATTTTTCGACCTGTTTAATCTGTCGTTTGTTGATCAAAAACAAAATGACATGGTCATCGGGTTCAATGATGACATGTTTGTGGGCGATAATAACTTCTTCATTACGCACTATCGCGCCGATAGTAACACCCTCGGGCAGATCAATATCACGCAGGTGTTTTCCCACCACTTTTGAGGTATGGCTATCGCCATGGGCGACAATTTCGATGGCCTCGGCTGCACCACGTCGTAGCGAGTGAACATTGGTCATATCACCCTTGCGCACATAGGTGAGTAAACTGCCTATAGTGATCTGCTGTGGAGAGATAGCAACGTCAATATCACCACCCTGTACCAGATCAACATATGCGGGGTTGGTGATCAGTGTTATAACTTTTCTGGCCCCCAGTCGTTTGGCCAGCATCGAAGACATAATATTGGCTTCGTCATCGTTAGTAAGGGCCATAAAAACATCGGTAGAGTCGATGTTTTCAGCAAGCAATAACTCCTTGTCAGAGGCATGACCCTGGAGAATAATGCTGCGATTAAGGCTTTCGGAAAGAACGTTACAGCGGTCCTGATTGGCTTCAATAATTTTAACCTGATAGCGCGACTCAATGGCCTCAGCCAGGCGTTCACCGATATTGCCACCACCGGCGATAATGATTCTCTTATAGGGTTTATCCATCCGTCGCAGCTCACTCATAACGGGTACGATATGGTCGCGGGCAGCGATAAAAAACACCTCATCGTCAGCTTCAATAACGGTGTCACCAGTGGGAATAATCGGTCGATCTTTACGGTAGATGGCGGCTACGCGGGTGTCCATTTTAGGCATGTGGAGGCGGATCTGACTAAGTTCCTGATCCACCATTGGGCCACCATAATAGGCTTTTACGCCCACCAGCTGGGCTTTGCCATCGGCAAAATCAAGCACCTGAAGCGCACCGGGAAAAGCCAGCAGTTGTTTAATATAGTTAGTAACTAATTGCTCGGGGCTGATTAATACATCAATGGGGATGGCGTCCGAGGCAAACAAATTACTTCTGGCCAGATAGTTGGTGGAGCGGATACGGCTGATCTTTTTCGGTATACGAAATAATGTGTAGGCGACCTGGCAGGCGATCATATTGATCTCGTCACTGTTAGTAACGGCGATCAGCATGTCGGTATCTTCCCCCCCGGCTTTGCGAATAATATTGGGGTGGGAGGCCTGGCCGGTGACGGTGTTGATATCGAGTCTGTCCCCCAGTTCGCGTAAACGATCGGCATCGGAGTCAATAACGGTAATATCATTGTCTTCACTGGCGAGGTTTTCAGCCAGTGTTCCACCAACCTGGCCAGCACCTAATATCAGAATTTTCATCAGTCTTGTCTTATTTTTGCCTGGTCATTTTTTGCTGTTTTCAGCAAATAAGAATAATAAAAACCGTCGTGGCCGTTATTGTTTGGGAAAAGCTGTTTCCCAAAGTTTTGACTTTTTCCCCAGTGTGCCGCCTGATCGGAATTGTTTTGTTGGTCAAATTCAATTGGGATGGACAGCACTTGTGCATCTGCGGTCTGTTGCAAAAACTCGGCAATAAGTAGCTCGTTTTCTACCGGTAATACTGAGCAGGTTGCATAGAGTAAACGCCCGCCTTCCTTTAGTGTAGGCCAAAGTGCGTCAAGCAGCTGCCGTTGTTGATGCGCTAGCTTACCAATATCGTCGGCTTTGCGCAGCTGTTTAATGTCAGGGTGGCGACGAATAACCCCGCTAGCCGAACAGGGGGCATCAAGTAAAATAGCATCGTACGCTGTACCGTCCCACCATTGTTCGGTATTAATGGCATCGGCGCAAACAACCTTGGCTTTAAGTTGCAAGCGTTTGAGGTTTTCATCAATTTTTTCGCAGCGCTGCAAGTCATTGTCTAGCGCGGTAAGATTACAGTCTTTTTGCCGCTCGAGCAGATGACAGGTTTTACCACCCGGTGCAGCACAGGCATCGAGAATTTTCTCTCCGCCAGCGGGGTTTAATATCGCCGCGGCAAGTTGTGCGGCTTCATCCTGAACGCTGAGCCAGCCTAAATCGAAGCCGGGAAGACTGGTCACATCAACGGCCTTTTCCAGGTAGATACCATCACTGGCGAAATGGCAGGTGCTATTTTTGAGTTCAGCAGGCAGCAGTTTTATGTAGTCTTCGCGGCTATGAAAGCGAGAATTGACCCGCAGGCAAAAAGGCGGGTATTGATTATTCGCATCAAGAATCTGTTGATAATGCTCAGGCCATGCAGCTTTAATTTGTTCAGCTAGCCATTGTGGGTGGGCATCAACTTGCCACCACTGCAGTTGCTGAGTCAGTAAATCAGACTTGCGCTGGTATTGTCGTAAAACACCGTTGACGAGTTTTTTTGCCCAGCCCTTTTTCAATGTTTGGCAGGCGCCAACGGTTGCTGAAATAGCGGCGTGATCGGGGGTGCGCAGATAACTTAACTGGTAGCAGCCCAGTAATAATAGTGCGTAAATATCGTAATCTTTGTTGCGTAGGGGTTTGTCGAGCAGTTGCTTGATGCAGGCACTAAGTAAGGGTTCAAAGCGACAGGTGCCGAAGCAGAGCTCTCTTACTAGCGCGCTATCCTGGGTTTGTAAGTGCTTACACTTATTCGGTATCAAGGTTGCCAGAGAGGCTTTGCCGCGTAATACCTCCTTTAATATACTCGCTGCAATAGCACGAGGATCAGCCATATTGTGCTAGCTCCCGGAACCTTGAAATTGTTTGCCTGCCTGAAGTAGTGCCGCTTTTGAGTTAAGAATATCGACGGCGGAGAGCTGTTTGCCACCGGGGAATTGCAGTCGCATCAGTCGTAATACCCCCGTTCCACAGGTGACTTGAATGCCTGTTTTATCAGCACTGAGGATGGTTCCTGGTTCAGTCGGTGATGTAATAGCAATGTCAGCAGCGACATTATCAGCAGGTTCTGCCAGCCAGATTTTAATGCGCTCGCCCTGTAGCTGTGAATAACATACATTACTGGCGTTAAACGCTCTAATCTTTAGTGCAAGCATTTGAGCGCTTTGTTGCCAGTCGAGCTCGGCCTCAGCTTTATTGAGCTTGTTAGCGTAGGTGGCCAACTGTGCATTTTGAACTTCAGCACGGACTGAGACCTGGCAGATTTGCTCAAGTACCTTGAGCAGTGCGGCGGCAGCTATAGAAGACATTCGCTCGCGCAAAGAGTCTCCGGTATCACTGCTGCGGATCTCAAGAATTTTCTTTAATAGCATATCACCGGTATCTAGGCCCTTGTCCATTTGCATAATGGTAATGCCGGTTTCTTTATCACCGGCTTCAATGGCTCTTTCGATGGGTGCCGCTCCGCGCCAGCGTGGTAGCAAGGAGGCGTGAATGTTAATGCAACCATATTGCGGGATGTCTAGCACCTGCTGCGGTAAAAGCATGCCGTAGGCAACCACCACCATCAGATCAGCCTCAAGGTCATGTAGTTGCTGCTGTGCTGTTTGATCTTTGAGGGAGGTGGGTTGATAGACGGCAATATTATTATCCAGCGCGATTTGTTTGACAGGGGTGGCCTTGAGCTTTTTGCCACGCCCTGACTTTCGATCGGGCTGGCTGTAGACGGCGACGATATTGTGTTGGCCATTATCGATTAGCGCCTGTAGCTGGGCGGCGGCAAAGTCGGGGGTGCCGGCAAAGATAAGACGTAGGGGGTTCATCACTAATGGCGCCAGTTTTGTTGTCCAGGGAAATATCCGGTCGGTGATCCCGGAATATTAATATTTTCAGAAAATAAAATATAATCAATAACTTGAACTAATTATGAATCAGGCTCAGTCGTTTTGACGATGCTGCTTTTCAAGTTTTTTACGTATCCGCTGTCGTTTCAGTGGGGAGAGGTAATCAACAAATAATTTGCCGTCAAGGTGATCAAGCTCATGTTGAACGCAGGTTGCCAATAAGCCCTCGGGTTCCAGCTCAAAAGCCTTGCCTTCTGCATCAAGGGCCTTAACTCGGATATTTAGTGGCCGAATGACTGTTTCATAAAACCCTGGAACCGAAAGGCAGCCTTCTTCATATTCACCGGTTTCATCCGCGAGCACCTCAACTTGTGGGTTGATAAATACCTGCGGCTGATCCCTTTCTTCGGAAACATCAATCACCATGACCCGTTTGTGCACATTAACCTGTGTTGCAGCGAGGCCAACGCCGGGAGCTTCATACATGGTTTCGAGCATATCCTTTACCAGGTTTTGAATGCTTTCATTGACCTCTTTTACTGCTTTGGCGGTGGTACGCAGGCGTGGATCCGGGAATTCAATTATTTCAAGAATTGCCATGTTTTTGAGAAAAGCTCCGGTAAAATTCAATATTAGCGGCTAACATCATGATCATTAGGCAGTTATTTTGTGAAATCAACCACAACCACTGACATTCGCGTGCTATATTATACAAATTGGTTGCGATTAATGCTCTATATTTAAGGAACAATAACAAGCTCGGTTAACAAATATAATTCGGTTTTCATGCTTTTTGGCAGATGGTGATCTATCTGCCATGGAATACAAGAGCAGGCGACCGGCCAGTCAAGGATCAAGTAAGGATCAAGTAATGAAAAAGTTATTTATAGGATGTTTTGTCTGTTTGCTGTCGCTGGTGTCATTTGCGCAAAACAGCAGTATATTAAAAGACGGTCATCCAGAGCATTATTTCGTCAAGAAAGGAGATAACCTTTGGGATATCTCCAATAAGTTTCTAAACAATGCCTGGTTGTGGCCGGAGATCTGGCATGTAAACCCCCAGGTTGAAAACCCGCATCTTATTTTCCCCGGCGACAAGCTAAACCTGGTCTATATAGACGGTAAACCCAAGTTAGTTGTGCAGCGTGGTGAAGCCAGCAGAACTGTTAAACTCTCTCCCGAGGTTCGCTTATCACCCATTGATAACGCTATCCCGGCCATCCCTTTGGATAAGATTAATGCATTTTTGACTCGCAGCCGTATTCTGGAAGATGACCAAATGAAGGATGCTCCTTATGTATTGGCAGGCTCCAGTGGTCGCATTATCTCCGGTGCCGGTGATCGGCTTTATGCCCGTGGTAAATTTGATAGTGATGAGACTGTGTATGGCATCTTCCGCGAAGGCAGGATCTTTGTAGACCCGGAAACGGAGGAAGTGTTGGGTCTGGAAGCGATTGATATTGCCGCCGGAAAAGTTGTTTCAACCGATGGTGATGTTGCTACGGTGGTATTAAACAGAAGCAACGAAGAGGTGCGTGTTGAGGATCGTTTATTGCCCTTTTTAGAGCGCAAGGTCACCGCCACTTTTTATCCAAGTTCACCCGAGCAAGATGTAGAAGGCTTGATCATGGCGGTCGAGGGTGGTGTTAGCCAGGTTGGCACTATGGATATTATTACCCTTAACAAGGGTGAGAGAGAAGGACTGGAAGTTGGACATGTACTGGCGATTTATAAGCGCGGTGAGGTGGTGAAGGATCAGGTAACCAGTGAGTTAATTAAATTACCGGATGTCCGCTCTGGCCTGTCTATGGTATTTCGCACTTTTGATAAAATAAGCTACGCAATTGTATTGAATGCCAGTCAACCACTGGCGGTAGAGGATATTGTTAAGAACCCCTAAAATCTGCAAGATAAGATAAAGCCATCATTGTTGATGGCTTTGTTTCACATAAGCCAGGAGGCGCAAACGGCATGGATAGCCGCGATCACTTATTCTATTGGATATTACTTCAGCGTATTCCGGGTGTCGGCCTGGTACGTTATCAGCAACTACTGAATCATTTTGACTCCCCTCAGGCAGTGTTTGAGGCATCGAGCCATTATTTAAAGCAAGCGGGTTTGCCAAGTTCGGTTGTGGCAAAAATATCTGCTTGTAAAAAAGACCCGAATAACCCTTTGCTGCAGCAAGTAGAAAAGGATTTGCAGTGGCTGGAGGTTAATCGGGCACAGCTATTAACTTGTCATTGCGCCGATTATCCCCCTTTGTTAAAAGAGATTGCTGACCCGCCGCCTCTGCTTTATGTATTGGGAGACCCTGCGGTGTTGGCTTTGCCACAACTTGCCATGGTTGGCGCACGTTCTGCCAGCGCAGGTGGTCGTCGCGCGGCCTATGAGTTTGCCGTTGAGCTGGCAAAAAACGGCATAACAGTAACCAGTGGCATGGCTTTGGGGATAGACGCGGCTTGTCATGAGGGAGCGCTGCAGGCAGGGGGCAATACCATTGCGGTACTGGGTACCGGTATCGACCTTATTTATCCGCTGAGGCATCGCCAACTGTCCCAGTCGATAGCACAACAGGGTGCGGTAATTTCTGAATTTCCGCTGGGCACTGGGCCTAAACGGGATCATTTTCCCCGCCGTAACCGCTTGATAAGTGGTTTGAGTATGGGGGTGTTGGTGGTGGAGGCTGCTCAGCAGAGTGGCTCGTTGATCAGTGCACGATGTGCTTTGGAGCAAAACCGGGAGGTGTTTGCGATTCCTGGCTCGATTCACAACCCTCTCAGTCGAGGTTGCCATGCACTTATCCGCCAGGGTGCCAAACTGGTGGAGAATGTTAATGATATTTATGAAGAGATTGGCGCAATGGTTCAAACTTATAGTGCTATCGCTGCTGCAGGCAATGAGCAAGCGGATGGGCAGCTAGCCCGGAGTGAGACATTATCACCGCCGCTGGCCGCCGATGAGCAATTGGTGTTTGAGTGCATAGGTTATGAACTTACCCCGTTGGAGCTGATTATCGACTCATCCGGCTTGGCGGTGGCTGATACCTCGGCGGTGTTGGTAAATCTTGAGCTGCGCGGACTGGTTGAAAGTGATGGAGGTGGTTATCAGCGAGTGCCGCAGCAGCTCGATGAGCCTTGCTCTGCTTGATACTTGCACAACTGTGCGCATTGGGGTAAGTTGCGCCCTTTTTATCATAAAGAGTATTGTCCATGAGCAAGGCATTTGTTGCTATCTTGATGGGGTCAGATTCGGATCTGCCAGTGATGGAAGCGGCCATCGATGTATTAAAAAGTTTTGATATCACTTTGGAGGTGAAAATCACCTCTGCCCACCGTACGCCACAAGCTACCCATGATTATGTGCTTGATGCCGATCAGCGTGGTTGCACGGTGTTTATTGCCGCCGCAGGCATGGCGGCTCACTTGGCGGGCGCCGTTGCCGCAATGACCTTAAAGCCGGTGATTGGTGTGCCGATTAATGCCTCCCTTGATGGCCTTGATGCGCTGTTATCTACTGTGCAGATGCCAGGTGGCATCCCGGTCGCTACGGTGGCCATCGGCAAAGCAGGAGCAAAAAATGCCGCTTATCTGGCTGCACAGATTATGGCTGTGGCCGACCCGGCACTGGCTGATAAATTAGTGCAGGAACGCCAGGCTAATGCTGATGCGGTAATAGCAAAAGATCAGGCGCTGCAGTTAAAATTACAAGCTTGATGCCCGTCCCTTTTCGTATTTCATACGCAGCGAATTGCTTGCAGCAGGGCGGTGTGATTGCGTATCCCACCGAGGCTGTTTGGGGTTTGGGTTGTGATCCGATGAATGAGCAGGCTGTTAGCAGGCTGTTGGCTTTAAAGGGGCGTAGTGAGGCGAAGGGGCTGATTTTGATTGCCGCCTCGATCGAGCAGCTTTCCCCTTTCCTTAGTGGCCTGGATAATAAACAGCGACAAATACTGACAGACAGTTGGCCGGCGGCGATCACTTGGCTGGTGCCGGATAATGGCTTTGCTCCGCCCTGGATACGTGGGGGTTTTAACAGTGTTGCACTGCGGGTAACGGCTCACCCGGTGGCGAAATCTCTTTGTGAGGCCTTTGGTGGTCCGATTGTTTCCAGCTCTGCTAATCTGCAGGGTAAAGCACCGGCAAAAAACCGCCAGCGAGTGCAGCAGTATTTCCCCTCCGCCCTGGCGACTATTGTGCCGGGGCAAGCCGGCAACAAATCCGAGCCGACACAAATCAAAGATCTTCTATCGGGTGCTACCCTCCGATAAGTGAGTTTAGCGCAAGAGGCCTTTATGACTGAAGCGGATATTCAAGCAGTAAAAAATTATTTTCTTTCTCTGCAGGATACTATTTGTTCTGGCCTGGAAGAACTTGATGGTGGCGCGGGTTTTGTTGAAGATAGTTGGCAGCGCCCTGAAGGCGGGGGTGGTCGTAGTCGTGTGCTTGCTGATGGTAAGGTGTTTGAAAAAGGTGGGGTGAATTTCTCCCATGTTTTTGGCGAGTCGATGCCAAAATCCGCCACGGCCCACCGTCCTCAGTTAGCGGGGCGCTCGTTTCAGGCGATGGGGGTTTCTTTGGTGATGCATCCCGAAAACCCCTATGTGCCAACCTCTCATGCCAATGTGCGTTTTTTTGTGGCTGAAAAACCGGGTGAAGAGCCTGTTTGGTGGTTTGGTGGTGGTTATGATTTGACGCCTTATTATCCTTTTGAGGAGGATTGTGTTGCCTGGCATCAATCTGCCAAGTCTGCCTGTGAGCCTTTTGGGGAGGATGTTTATCCTCGTTTTAAGAAATGGTGTGATGAGTATTTTTATTTACCGCATCGTGATGAGGCTCGTGGTGTTGGTGGCTTGTTTTTTGATGATTTTAATGAGCAGGATTTTGAGTCCAGTTTTAAGTTTTTACGCAGTATTGGTGATAGTTATTTGCCGGCTTATTCTGCCATTGTTGAGAAAAGAAAAGACACGGATTATGGAGATAGACAGCGACAATTTCAGTTGTATCGTCGTGGGCGTTATGTAGAATTTAATTTGGTTTATGATCGGGGTACTTTGTTTGGTTTGCAGTCGGGTGGCAGGACGGAGTCGATATTGATGTCGTTGCCTCCTTTGGTGCGCTGGGATTATGACTGGCAGCCTGAGGCGGGAAGTGAAGAAGAAAAACTGGCTGGATTTCTTCAGGTAAAAGACTGGGTTTAGGGTGGGGTTGATGGGTAGTGTTTGGCTGCTAGCGTGTTGTGATCAGTTGCCGCGAGTTTTTTAACGCTGCGTGCGGCAATGATTTTGGCGGTCACTACGTGAGAACACAAAAACAAAAGGCGTGTTCTCCTCCGTTCCCTCAATCCAAAATAATTGCCGTACTCGCTAAAACTCACAGGCAATTGATCACAACACGCTAGCAGCTTTTAGGCATAATTGCTCCCAAAACAAGCAGTCCCTTCTCCCTTTGGGAGCACCCAAACAACGGGTATATATAAAGGTTAGGATGAGGGCGGCGAAGCCGTAAAATTAGGGCTTGCGGCATATTTAGATTGACTCCAACCCCTTTGGGGGTGAGGGAAAAGGTAATGGCAGATCGTTATGCAGTTTTTGGAAATCCTATTGCGCACAGTAAAAGTCCGCTGATTCATCAGCACTTTGCTGAGCAAGCGGGTCAGCAGCTTTCTTATGTGAAGGAGCTGGTGGCGCCGAATGAATTTACGGCCGCGGCAAAAATATTTTTTTCTGGTGATGGCAAAGGTCTGAATATTACCGTTCCCTTTAAGCTGGATGCTTATGAGTTTGCTGATCAGCTGACGGAGCGGGCGAAGCAGGCTGGCGCCGTTAATACCCTGGCCTTGCAAGAGGGTGGCAATATACTTGGT